>NZ_CALMHT010000096.1 GCF_937863835.1 uncultured Prevotella sp. | reverse complement strand
ATCATTCCAATGCTGCTTGTTGAGATGATATGCCGGACGGACACCATCATAACGTTCGCGGAGTTGCATACCATACTCCGGTTCTAATTTCACAGCACATGTAGGTTCAGGGGATTCAAGCCATATATGCATGAATATTTTACCGCCGATACGGAAAATCAGCCAGTCGTTACCGTAGGGCATATCCTCGGTCGCATTCGCCAAAGCCAAAGCGAACTCTCTTACTTGCTCTATATCCATAATATCCCCAATAAATATTAATTAATATTGTAACATTGCAGTAGGGCTAATCCCTAACACTTTACAAAGTAATCGTGCAATTTTAAGAGTTGGCTCACTCCTACCCGATACATAATCATTGATTCTGGTAGGACTTACACCTATTTCAGACGCCAACTGTTTCTGAGACATCTTCTTTTCCTCTAAAGATAACTCTATTAATTCCGCTACAGAAGGTTTCTCTATAGGAAAATGCTCTTTTTCGTAAGCTATTACTACATCTGACATAAGAGTCAGTTCTATAGCATTCTTATCATTCATAGGAGTATTATCTGCTACAAGAGGTAGCAACTCTTCTATCCTGTTTTGAGCAAATTCGTATTGCTCCTTTGTAATTTTACTCATATACGTAATGAATTAAATCTTTGAACAATCAATTTTATCATACTCATCGTGAGTACCCACAAATCGTACAAATATATGTCCGATAGTAAATTTCACAACAACAATTAATCGACATCTGTTCCCCCGTATGTTAAAAACATAGTGTTGATTCCCTGTATAATCAACTGAGGGGAAATCGACCTTTATATCTTGTAAATTGGTCCACTGTGCATTTTCAGCAATATCATACCATCGTTCAAGGGCTATTTTCGAATCTTCATGACCAGACATTTCATAGAATTCCTTTAATTTCCTATGTGATACTATTCTCATCGTTTTATTTGCTTTTCAAATGCAAAGGTAATAATAAATTTTGAAATACAGGTTATTTATATGTTAAATATTCTGTTTTACGGAATTAAATAATAAGTAACATTCAATAGAATCTACACTTCCAACTGAAAATCATGGCGTTTACGTAATGGCGGTAAAAAGATGAAAAAAAAGGGATGGAACAATAAATAGATATAAAATAATTGATTTCACAATTTTTTTCCGTAATTTTGCAGCTTGATATATTTTTAATAAATGCAAGAAGATAAGAAATATCTGCTCGGAATGACTCTCGGTGAACTGAAAGAGGCTGTCGCCGCTATGGGGATGCCTAAGTTTACGGCTTCACAAATAGCTAAATGGTTGTACGTGAACCATGTGAAGAGTATCGACGAGATGACCAACATATCGAAAGCTAACCGAGAAAAGCTGGAAACGGCGTATGCCATCGGTTGTATGCCAAACCTTGAATCGCAGAAATCAAAAGACGGTACGATCAAGTATCTCTTCCCTACGGGGTCGGGGCACTATGTGGAGACTGTTTACATCCCCGACAAGGACAGAGCTACGCTGTGTGTGTCGTGCCAGGTGGGATGCAAGATGAACTGCATGTTCTGCCAGACTGGCAAACAGGGGTTTAACGGCAATCTTACGGCTACGGATATTCTGAACCAGATCTATTCACTGCCCGAACAGGATAAACTGACGAATATCGTGTTCATGGGACAGGGAGAACCGATGGATAATCTGGACAATGTGCTCAGAGCTACGGAGATTCTGACGGATGCCGACGGATATGCCTGGAGCCCGAAACGTATCACGGTAAGCAGCGTGGGAGTGAAAAACAAACTGAAACGTTTTCTCGACGAGAGCGAGTGCCATGTGGCTATCAGTATGCACTCTCCTATCCACGAACAGCGCGAGATGATGATGCCTGCCGAAAAGGGATTCGCCATCGCGGATGTGGTACAACTGCTGCGTGATTATGATTTCTCGCACCAACGGCGCCTGTCGTTCGAATATATCGTGTTCGGTGGAATCAATGATACGAATACACATGCACGTGAAATTGTCAAACTGCTGAAGGGACTCGACTGCCGCGTCAACCTGATACGTTTTCATAAGATACCGGGCGTCGACTTGCACGAGTCGGACGAGAAACGGATGGAGAGTCTACGCGACTATCTTACGGCTCATGGTATATTCACAACCATCAGGGCCAGTAGAGGACAGGATATCTTCGCTGCCTGCGGACTGCTGAGCACGGCTAAGCAAGAGAGAGGGGAATAGACTGTATGGCAGGCGGAAAGGATGTGATACGTATGGCACGGATGATTGCATTGACTGCCTTCGTGGTGCTGGGTGTAACATCGTGCAGAAACGGGAAGAATCCGATGCTCGCCAGAAGTGGCGGCGCGCCGTTTGAGGTGCTCGTAGTTTGCAGCGACAGTTTGTGGAACTCAACTTCAGGACGGGCACTGTACAACATACTGGATGCTGATGTGGAAGGACTTCCGCAACCGGAGAGCCAGTTTAAAATTTCACACGCATCGCCCGACAATTACAATCAGATAACACGTCTGGCACGCAATATCGTCATAGTAAGTGCCGACGCCAGTCTTTACACATCGACAAAGGTGAGATATGAAAAGAATGTGTATGCACAGCCGCAGATGATTGTCTATGTCAACACACCTTCGGGCAATAAGATGCTCAGGGATATGAACAAGATAGGAAATACGGTGACTACTCTGCTCAACCGTGCCGAGATAAATGCCGAAATAGATGTACTGGGCGACAGACATCATATCAAATACGGTCAACTGATCAAGCGGATGTTTGATGTGAATCTATGGATTCCGGCTGACATGCGTTCGATAAAAAAAGGTAAGGATTTCGTATGGATATCGGATAATGCGACTAGTGGTATGCGGAGCATCTGCATCTATTCTTATCCGATGGACGGTAAGATGACGCAGAGACAGATAATGGAGAAGCGCGACAGCGTGATGCGACGGAATATACCCGGTGAGACCGACGGCATGTATATGCACACCGTGGCGGCAAGCGTAAAATGCAAGTTGACGAAGGAGAACGGTCATCGGATATATATTGCCCGCGGACTATGGGAGATGACAGGCGACGCCATGGGCGGACCGTTTGTAAGTCATTCCGTCGTTGACAGTGCACACCGCCGCATAATTGTGGCAGAAGGGTTCGTATACGCACCTGAAATGAAGAAACGAAACAAGATAAGAATGCTGGAAGCAGCATTATATACATTAAACAAATAAAAAAAGAAGAACAATGGAAGAAAATAAGAAGATTCGCGTAGCAATAACGCACGGCGATACTAATGGTGTGGGATACGAAGTGATATTCAAAACTTTCGCCGACCCGGCAATGCTTGAACTGTGCACGCCCATCATTTACGGTTCACCCAAAGTGGCGACGTTTCATCGTAAACTGATCGACACGCAGGTAAACTTCACAATCATCAACAATGCCGAAGATGCGCAGGAAGGTAAACTGAATCTGCTGACTTGCTTCGACGAAGAGGTGAAAGTGGAAATGGGGCAACCGTCCAAAGAGGCAGGGAAAGCAGCCCTCAAAGCTCTGGACCGTGCTATGACCGACTTCCGCAAGGGACTTTACGATGTTCTCGTCACAGCTCCTATCAACAAGAATAATATACAGAGTGATACTTTCCACTTCGTGGGACATACCGAATATATCGAAACCTGCGTGGGCGACGGACAGAAGGCTCTTATGATACTTCTCAATGAAAAACTGCGTGTGGCTCTTGTCACAACGCATCTGCCTATCAGTGAAATATCAAAGGCTATAACCAAAGAAAGGATTATAGAGAAGGCGACCATCTTCCACAAGAGTCTGAAACGCGACTTCCGCATATCCAACCCACGCATTGCCGTGTTGGCACTCAATCCACATGCCGGTGACGGAGGCGTGATAGGCAAGGAAGAACAAAATGTGATAACCCCTGCTATCTCAGAACTGGCAGAAAATGGCATACAGGCTTTCGGTCCCTACCCTGCCGACGGATTCTTCGGTAACAACAGTTATCAGGAATTTGACGGCGTTCTGGCTATGTATCATGATCAGGGGCTGGCTCCGTTTAAGGCCATCGCTGAGGACGACGGTGTCAACTTTACCGCTGGTCTGCCTATAGTACGCACTTCTCCCGCCCACGGCACTGCTTATGATAAAGCAGGGAAAGATATGGCCGACGAGAATTCGTTCCGACAGGCTGTATATCTGGCTATCGACGTATTCCGCAATCGCGAGGAATATGACGAACCGATGGGTAATCCACTGCAAAAGCTCTATCACGAACGCCGTGACGACAGTGAAAAGGTGCGCTTTGCCATTCCTAAGAAACACGAGGAATAAAGACATCCCATACAGCATATATATATGAAAAAGAAGTATCAGAACGGATTCTTCATATTTGGTGTAGTACTACTACTCATCATGCTCACCCAACTGGATTTTGCACAGGTATGGGCGGGACTGAAAAGGGCTGGCTACTGGTTTGCCGCCGTTATAGCACTTTGGGGATTCTTGTATATTCTCAACACATCGGCATGGTACATCATTATCCGCAGTGGAAGAAAAGGCAAATCGGAAGTTGGTTTCTGGTGGCTATACAAGATAACCGTATCGGGATTTGCTCTCAATTATGCCACACCTGGCGGACTGATGGGCGGAGAACCGTACCGCATCATGGCTCTATCTCCAAAAATCGGAACAGAAAGGGCATCTTCGTCCGTGATTCTATATGCCATGACACACATATTCTCACATTTCTGGTTTTGGTTCCTCTCCGTACTCCTGTATCTGGTCTTACGTCCTGTGAATCTGGTGATGGGTTCTCTACTGACTGTCATCGCCGTATTCTGCCTGCTGGGACTATGGTTCTTTATCAAAGGATACAAAGACGGTATCGCCATGAGGGTGATGAAAATACTGCGCCACTTCCCGGGTGCTAAGAAATGGGCACGCAACTTCATCGAAAAGCATCAGGAACAGATTGATACCATAGACAGACAGATAGCCGCTCTGCATCAACAGAACAGACGTACATTCATATCTGCTGTATTGCTGGAACTGTCGTGCCGTTTCCTCAGCTGCTTTGAAGTATTCTTCATATTTCTGGTTCTCATGCCGTCGGTCAATTATCTCGACTGCGTACTGATATTGGCATTCACCAGTCTTTTTGCCAACCTTCTGTTCTTCATTCCGCTACAAATAGGTGGACGCGAAGGCGGATTCATGATGTCTACGACAGGACTGGGACTGACAGCCAGTGCGGGTATTTTTGTCGGTCTGATTGTACGTATCAGAGAACTGATATGGACTGCTGTCGGATTATTACTGATCAAATTGGATAAATAATTGAATTTTAATACGATAATCCAATCTTAATATATGTCAAAATTGCAGTCTTTTCAAATAAAATGTGTAATTTTGTCAGCTCAATGAATACAACTGAACTACAGAATGTAAAACAGCGTTATACGATCGTCGGTAATTCCGACGGTCTTAATCATGCCCTGGATGTTGCCTTACAGGTGGCACCTACAGACCTTTCTGTACTTATCATCGGTGAAAGCGGTGTAGGTAAAGAGGTCATTCCACGTATCATACACGACAACAGTCCGCGTAAACGTGAAAAGTATTTCGCTATCAACTGCGGTTCTATACCTGAAGGTACGATCGACTCGGAACTGTTCGGACATGAGAAAGGTTCGTATACCGGTGCTATCAATGAGAGTGACGGATACTTCGGCGTAGCCAACAAGGGTACGCTCTTTCTGGACGAGGTGGGTGAACTGCCGCTGCCTACTCAGGCCCGTCTGCTACGTGTACTGGAAACAGGCGAATATATACGTGTGGGTGGTACGGAAATCCGCAAGACGGATGTACGTATCGTCGCCGCTACCAATGTGAATCTAGGCAAAGCCATCAGCGAAGGGCGTTTCCGCGAAGATCTTTACTACCGTCTCAATACGATTCCAATACAGATGCCGTCGCTACGCGAACGGGGAGAAGACATCATTCTGCTGTTCCGCCTGTTTGCAATGAAGATAGCAGAGAAATTGCGTATGGACAAAGTCACCCTTACCGATGATGCCAAACAGATGCTGATGCACTACAAATGGCCCGGTAATGTAAGACAACTGAAAAACGTGACCGAGCAGATTTCTGTAATCAGCAGGGAACGCACGATAACACCTGAGATTCTCAGCAAATTCATTCCGAAAGACACCGAGAGTACACAATTGGCTACCATAGGAGGTAACGGCGGGGAGCACTCGTTTGAGAATGAACGGGAAATATTATATAAGATATTATTCGAATTGCGTGGCAATGTCAATGACCTGAGGCGCGACATGACTGTACTGAAAAAGCAATTAGGCGAGGTAGCTCAACAACCGGCTACGCCTGTTGTCCCTATCAAAGAGGATGCTGAAATAGATGCGGCCAAGCCACAGACACCGGCTATTGCGACACAGCCTTACTATATACAACCTGAACCTGTAAAACCTGCGGTGGCTGAAGAGGCTGAAGCTGAAGAGATAGCCGAAATGGAAAATCTGAATCTGAACGCCATAGGCAAACAGATGCTGGAAAAGGCTTTGGAACGCAACGGAGGCAATCGTGAAAAGGCTGCCAAAGAACTGGGAATATCGGCCCGTACATTATATAGAAGAATAAGACAATATGGATTGGGGTAAAAAATATATCATAGCTGCTGTTTCAACTCTACTACTGTTGACATCATGCAGTCTGCCGTCGTACAAATTCAACGGTGCAAGTATCGACTACAATAAAACGAAGACGATACAGATAGCCGACTTCCCGATACGTTCAAGTTATGTATGGGGACCTATGCAGAGTATATTCAATAATCAATTGAAGGATGCTTACGCCAACCATACTCACCTGATTCAGGTAAAACGTAACGGTGACATGAAAATAGATGGCGAGATAACGCAATACTCACAGCGTAACAAGTCTGTATCCAGTACAGGACAGTCGGCACAGACGGAATTGTCTATGACGGTAAATGTACGTTTTACGAACAACGCCAATCATAAGGAAGATTTTGAACGCCAGTTTACAGCTACGTCTACTTATGAGAACACTCAATCTCTGACATCTGTACAGGAAGAGCTTGTGACACAAATGGTGAAAGACATCACTGACCAGATATTCAATGCGACAGTGGCCAACTGGTAAAAGAAGACAATATGGAACTGACATTACTAATCAATCATCCGGAACAAATGGACAGGGAGACTCTGTACGAGTTGCGCTCCACACTGGCTCTATACCCCTACTTCCAGACGGCACGATTGTTAATGTTACAGAATCTATACCTACTGCACGACCCCACTTTCGACGAAGAATTACGTCGGGCTGCCGTATATATTACAGACCGCCGTGTGATATTCGACATGATAGAGGCCGCACACTATAAATTGCGCTCGGAATCAACGCCGTCCAAACAAGAGAAGAAGGATGAACAAGGCAGCAGAACAATCTCTCTCATTGACGATTTTCTGGAGTCTATACCCAAAGAAGACGATAACACAGAGAAAACGCATCGCAAGCCGACACCGGCGGACGCTGCGATCGACTATGTATCGTATCTGATACAGAGTGAAAATGAGGAAGACGAAGAAAACGGACGTGACAGGGATAAAGAGACACCACAAATGAAAGGTCAGAACCTAATCGATGACTTTATTCGTAATGATACCGGGAAAATTCAACTCAATGAAAATCCTGAGTATCTTCCGCAATTACCTGACAGTGTGCTGTCAAACGAAAAAGAAGGTGAAGAAACATATTTTACAGAGACTTTAGCTAAAATTTACATCAAACAAGGTAGATATTCTAAAGCTTTGGAAATAATTCGGCGATTAAGTTTGGATTATCCAAAAAAAAATGCTTACTTTGCAGACCAAATACGATTTCTTGAGAAATTGATAATAAATAATAAAAATAAATAACTAGAAAAATGGGATTATACACATTATTCGTAATTTTGATTGTACTGGCAGCCGTACTGATGATATTTATCGTGCTTATCCAGGAATCTAAAGGAGGAGGTTTGGCTTCAAACTTCTCATCTTATAACCAAATTGGTGGTGTACGCAAGACTACCGACTTCATTGAGAAATCTACATGGGGTCTAGCTATTGCAATGGTTGTAATCAGTGTAGTATGTGCTTATGTAGCACCTACAGCAGCAACATCTGAAAGTGTTATCGAACGCAGTGCTACAGAAGATAGTTCTACAAACCCTAACACATTACCTGGATTTGGTGCAAGTCAGAACAAACAGGCTACTCCTGCCAAAGGTGGAGCTGCACAGCAGTCAGCACCAGCACAGCAGAGCGCACCTGCAGCTCCTGCACAACCAGCAAACTAATTAAGCAAAAAATACAGGGATTTATTTGGATATTCCAAATAAATCCCTTACCTTTGCACTCGCTTAAGAAAACTAAGCAATCAACACGGTGGATGTAGTTCAGTTGGTTAGAGCGTCAGATTGTGGTTCTGAATGTCGTGGGTTCGAGTCCCACCCTCCACCCTTAAAGATAAAATCCTGTAAGTCAATGGCTTGCGGGATTTCTTATTTTTGATACATTCCAAATTTGCTACTTATTTTATCCAATTCTTCCACACTTAGCTAGTACTATTATTGCGCCAGACCAATAATGCAGAAAAACTGACGAATATTTTTTCATTTAATATTCTGATAATTAATATTTCATCCGTACCTTTGCACCTCATTAAAAAAATTACTATAACAAAATGAGGAAAGTATTACTAATAGCGTTAGTATTAACAGCGATATCAGCAAAAAGTGCTAATTGGGAAAAAGTAGCAGACAGGTCAACCATTCAAGAAGGAAAAGTTTATTTTATCGTTTCAAAATATAATAGTAATTATTATATGATGGATGAATATTCTATGGTTAATATTGAAACGGAAAAATCAAAATCACTTAACTGTGACATGTATAGTTATTATTCATTCCAGTTCAAGAAAGTAGATAATTTACATTGGAATATGTATAATGTTTACAGAGGTGCATTTGTAAATTATACAGAAATTCCTTCTATCTCAATAAACGATAAACAAAATTCCACCGATGCTTCACTATGCAAATTTGCAGATAAATACATATATATTCAATTTGGTGAAAAATGGCGTATTCTATCCTTAAAAAACTCTGGAATATACTACCCATACGCTGGAAGTACTATATCTGACAAGATTATCCCCGACATCTACGAATTAACCACATTCACATTGGATGAAACAAGGGATTTACCTAAATTATTATCACCTGTATCAATACACAATGTAATATTTAAAAAGACATTCACACCGAATGTAAACAACACTCTTCTGCTACCTTGTGATGTTCCAGAATACAAAAAAGTTTTCGGGGAAGATGTTACCGCCTATCAATATACTAGCATTGATGAAGGTTCCATCACCTTTACAGAAGTAACCGGCAATGATTTGAAAGCAAACACACCTTATATTATAAAGGGAACAAAATTTAATTCCTCACCCTACTCCATTAACGCGACAATTATTTACCCATCAAATGATAATATGACCTTTCACGACAACCGCATTACAGGCTCTTTCAAGAATACGAAAATGGATAAAGACGGATTCATCTTTACAAAAAATGGAACGAAGAAATATTCTGCCACAAACAATAGTACACTCTCACCATACAAATGGTATTTCACTTTTGCTGCTAACAACGCAAAATTAAATATATTGGATAACAATATTAGTGAGGTTAACCAAATAACAACTGAAAAGGCAGAAAACTTAGCTATTTATAATCTAATGGGCATAAAAGTTGCTGAAAACAATGATGGAAAAAATAGTCTAAAACATGGTATTTATATACAAGGAAGAAAGAAAATAAGAATTTAAAAAATAATATCGACATATCAAATTAATAGTTAATCATAGTTAATATTTAGTGGACTATATCAGATTATTATATATATTTGCATACAGATATGAAATAAATGCAATTAATTAATAATCAGATAGTTATGAATATTTCAACAAACACGCGGGATGTTTCAACAAATAGGCATATTGTTTCAGCCAACGGTCTGTCTCACGTATTAGTAATAATCATTATAATAGCATTCACCTGTAACCAAGCAAATGCCCAGTCTATGTATGTATGTCAATCGACAGGATATATAACCGTGCCCGCCGCCAATGCAGGAAACATGCTGTATAGCAATAATGGTCAAACGCTAACAATCAATAACATTTCATATTCTGTTGCAGACATTGACAGTATCGTTTTTACCAAACCATCGATGAAAGTTTGGATTACATACAATGGTACTTCAGCTACAATAGTGGATGCTACGGGCGGACAGGTGAGTGTACTGCGCAACAAATCCGGGCATGTAGCTCTTTCATCTGCAGCCAGCGAGACAGGGAATGCCGACGAAATAGAATATATCGTTAGTGGGGCATCTACAAATGGTTCTCTTTACATCAGTGGAGATTACAAACTGAAACTGACTCTTAACGGCATTTCATTGGTAAATCCGGACAGTGCGGCAATACGAGTGAAATGTGGCAAAACGATCAGCGTAAACATTGCTGACGGAACGACAAACAGTCTGACAGATGGGAAATCTAACGACAATAACGATGCTTGTTTCTGGATAAAAGGACACGCAGAGATAAGCGGTGGGGGAACTCTTAACCTGACAGGGAAAAACAAACACGCATTCAAGAGTGGAGAATATTGTCAACTGAAAAAGTCATGCGGAACAATCAATATCTTATCAGCACCGGGTGACGGCATGCATTGCAGTGAATACTTCAAGATGAATGGCGGTACTGTTACAATTAATAATACGTATGGAGACGGTATTGATGCCGACAGTCTCGGCAACGTGCTGGTTAACGGAGGAAATCTGACCATCACTATTGATACGATAACGGGCAAAGGCATCAAATGTGATTCCACGTACACACAGACCGACGGGAACATAACACTCACAATACCTAGTACAATGCTCAGTGCAAAAGGTATAGACATTGGCAAAAACGGATTTCTTAGTGGTGGATCTATCACGGCAACGGTATCGGCCAACGGTTCTAAAGGTATAAAAGGCGACGGCAACTTCACAATGAGTGGAGGAACGATGACCATGACCTGTTCTGGAGGTAAAGATAAGATAACCGATCCCACAGATCCTTCAAAATGTTACGGTGTAAAACTGGATGGGACATGGAGCAAAACAGGTGGCACTTGTGCAATAAGTACTACCAGTAGTGTAGCTGCAGCTATCAAAGATGCTACAAAAACTTATGGAGCGGACGGAACAGCAGAATAATAACATAAAAACTATACTATTATGAAAAAGAATTTTATTGTAATGGCAATTGCTTTACTTATGACAGGCACAAATGCAATGGCGGACGATTACTCGTATCTGACGGTCAAAAAGAACGATACAGCAGGTACAGAAACCAGTACGGCATTGTCGACACTTAAGAAAATCACATTTTCAAGTGGCAATATGGTATTAACCACTACAAGTGGGACTGTCAGTTACACACTCACAGAACTAGACAAAATGTACTTTGCCAGTACTGCTACCGGTATATCAAACATAACTGATATTGATAACAGTGGAGCACTCAGCGTGTATTCCACAAATGGTGTAAAGATGGCGGAATATGCCCCGGGTACATCTGTTGCCAACATTAATCTTAGCAACATGCCTAAAGGCGTATATATCGTAAAGTGCGACGGGAAGACAATAAAAGTAACCAATAACTAGACGTTATGAGAAAATTCTTATTCTTGTTGTTACTGTCGATTATGTCGATAATGACAACAAAAGCTCAAACTATGTATATATGCAAAGGAAACACATACACTACCGTATCAGCTGCCAACGCAGGAAATATGGTTTACAGCAATAACGGACAAACACTTACCGTGAACGGGAATGCCTATACGGTAAGCGATATAGACAGTATTACATTCGCCACTCCGTCATACGCCAAGAAGAATGATACAATATATGTGGCGTATAACGGCACTACAGCTACGGTAACAGCTGTAAACGACAGTGTCACATCAAACGTAAGCGGAGCTAATGTTGCACTGACTTCAACTGTTGCTGGTACAGAACTCACTTATGTAATCAGTGGAACATCTACGAATGGTTCACTGACCATAAACGGCAGTTACAAACTTACACTCGTTCTCAACGGTGTGACTCTTACCAACACCAGTGGCGCAGCTATCGACATCGAGTGCGGGAAACGTATAGCCGTAGTACTACCCGACGGGACAACAAATACATTAATTGACGGTGCGAACGGTTCGCAGAAAGCTTGTTTCTATATTAAAGGACATGCAGAATTCGAGGGAGCCGGTTCGCTGACATTAACGGGCAACACGAAACACGCCTTCTCTTCAAAGGAATATCTGCAACTAAAAAAATCTACGGGTGCTATAAATGTGAAAAGTGCAGTAGGAGACGGTCTTCATTGCGGTGAATACTTCCAGATGAACGGAGGCACTGTTACAATAGGCAACACGACGGACGACTGTATTGATGCCGATGACCTCGGCAATGTAATAATAAAAGGAGGTACACTAAATCTTACGGTTTCAACAGCTGATACAAAAGGTATCAAAGCCGACTCTACTTATACACAAAGTGGTGGTACAGTGAACCTAACTGTAGCTACGCAAGACAGTCACGGTATCAAATTCGGTGTCACATCTAATATCACTGGCGGAAGTATCGGTGGCACTGTCAGTGGTATAGCAGCAAAAGGTATCAAAGCTGCCGGCGCGCTCAAAATCAGTGATGCTGATATCACTTTTACTGTAACAGGTGCACCTGTGGTAGAAGATGCTGAATTATCATATTGTACAGGCATTAAATGTGACAGTACTATGAATATATCGGGTGGTGACTACAATATCACTTGCAGCGGCATTGGGAGTAGAGGATTCTCGCTAGATCAACCTGGTACATTTGC
>NZ_CALMHT010000095.1 GCF_937863835.1 uncultured Prevotella sp. | reverse complement strand
GCGAGAGAATCTGTTTACGAATATTATTGTCTAGCATTGCGATATTTATCTAAGCCTTTTTGCAGGAAAGCCGTGTATTCTGGAATATCCTCCTTATAAGAATAACTGCCGTTTAGCGGATTACCCTCATTGTCAACCGGGACATAGAATGGTTGAGCATTAGCACCAAACTTGCTACGTTGTAGATAACTCCATTTGTCACCAACAGTACGCAGCGTACGCTTTTGACCGTTTTCAGTTATCACCATAGGCATCTCCAATGGGGTCTTATCATCCACAAAAAGTGATATCAATATATATTCTTTGCTGATTTTCTCTCCTACTTGTGGATCTGTCCATACTGCAGCTTCCATTTTACGGCAGTTGACACATCCAAATCCTGTAAAATCAAGAAGAGCTGGCTTACCGGCAGCTTTTGCCGCCGCCATTCCTGCTTCATAATCTGTATATTGGGCTTTTATCTCTTTAGTGTCAAGGTTAAAGTCCTGAGTATTCATTGGTGGAGCGAATGCGCTTACCGCTTTACATGGTGCACCCCATAATCCTGGCACCATATATGTCGCGAATGCCAATGAGCATAATCCAAGCATAATGCAAGGTACAGGCATTGGCTTGTTTATATCGCCACCAACCTCATCACTTTGAAATTTAAGTTTTCCGATAAGATATAGTCCGAGTGCACCGAATATAACAATCCACAATGACAAGAAAACTTCTCTGTCTAATATATGCCAGCCATAAGCAAGGTCAGCAACACTAAAGAATTTCAGTGAGAATGCTAATTCGATGAATCCCAACACTACCTTTATTGTGTTCATCCATGAACCTGACCTTGGTGCACTCTTCAGCCAACTTGGGAACATTGCAAATAACGTGAATGGCAATGCCAAAGCAAGTGCAAATCCAAACATGCCTATTGCAGGACCGAGTATAGAACCTGATGTTGCGAAATCCACAAGTAGGAATCCTATTATAGGACCTGTGCATGAGAAACTTACAAGAGTAAGTGTGAAGGCCATAAGGAATATTGAAAGCAATCCTGTTGTTGATGTAGCCTTTGTGTCTACAGCATTTCCCCACTTTTCTGGTAAGCGTATTTCAAACCATCCAAAGAAACTGACGGCAAACAGAATAAGCATTAGGCAGAAAAGAATGTTGAATACGGCATTAGTGGCTAAAGCGTTTAGTGCCGACGCTCCAAATATTCCTGTAACAGCAAGTCCTAGAGCTAAGTATATAACAACAATAGATATTCCGTAGGTTATAGCGTCGCGTATGCCTTTCTTCTTATTATCTTTTGCACGTTTCAGGAAGAAACTTACTGTCATTGGTATTATTGGCCATACACATGGTGTAAACAATGCAAGCAGACCACCAAGGAAGCCCATTAAGAATATGTAAGCCCATGATTGACTACCACTGTCAGTAGTTCCATTCTGTTGACTTAATTTTCCTATTACTGGTTTCCACAACGAAGTTTTGTCTGCAGAAGAAAGACTTGCGCTGGTAATTGAGTCTTTTTTTGAAATACTGTCTCCTTTTAGATTAGCAATACTGTCTGCCTTTATTTTAGCAAGTGCAGCCTTTGCTTCAGGGGCTCCATTTGCGGCAGCAAGCAATAATGCTTTTTTGTCAGCAGCAGAAGCGTCATTAGTTTTGCTTGTTGACGCAGCCGTAGCTGGACTCTTTCCGCTTTTACTAATGTCTACTGATGTTGGAGGAAGGCAATTTTTATCATTACATGCGCCATATTCAAGATATGCACTTATGTTATAATTTGGTTTTGTGAATTTCACCTTCTGTACAAATTGCACATTGTTCTCAAAATATCTGAGTTTCATTTCAAACAGTTTGTCATAGTTTGAAATTTCATTTCCACGTGCTGTTAATTTGCCTACAAGTTCAACTCCGTCAAGTTTGTTTACGTTGAACGTAGCCGAAATAGGACCGTCAGCTCCTAAGCCAGTGGAATATACATGCCATCCTGAATTTATGTGTCCACTAAAAATAATTTCTGCCTCCGCTGTTCCGTTTGTCTTCAACTGTGAAGAGAACTTCACTGGATTTAGAATTTGTGCTTGCGCCATAACTGCAATCAAAATGATTATGGCTAATGATACAGTCTTTTTCATATTTCTTTCTCGTCTTCTATTGTTACAATACTTCTATTAATAAAATCGACAATAAGATATATGATAGATTATATTCAAAAAAATGACATATAATCTATCATTCTGATGCAAAACTACAAATAATAATGCTAAAAACTCATATTTAATGAGTCTTTTTTACACATTTTTAATTCAAAATAAAAATATAACTAACAAACTAATTCTAGATGTTTTCAAGAATTTGGCTTGAGTGTTCTTTTACTTTTATCTCTTTTGGACCGATAATACGTGTTATAACTCCATCTTCGTCAGTTATAAATGTTGTCCTGAATGTTCCCATCGTGACCTTTCCATACATTTTCTTCTCACCAAATACACCTAGTTCCTCAACGAGTTTCTTTTCAGTGTCTGCAATAATAGGAAATGGTAAGTCGTATTTCTCAATAAATTTTTTATGTGATTTCTCATCTTGAATGCTTGCGCCAATCACGGCATATCCTTTATCAAGGAATGAATGATAGTTATCACGCAAGTCGCAAGCTTCACTAGTACATCCTGGTGTACTATCTTTAGGATATACATATAGTACAAGCTTTTTACCATTGAAGTCACTTAACTTCAATTCCTTTCCGTCTTGGTCTCTTCCGAGAACTTCCGGTAATTTTTGTCCTACTTCCATATCATTTAAATTTATAAAGTTTGAGCAACGCTTTGTGCGTAGCCTTTAATAATTTACTATAATAATACTGTATCTTTTCGCTCATAGAAGTCCTGAATGATCGTTACTATGGCTCTTGAAATACTCTTGTCTATATAAGAATATTTGTTTCCGCTACTTATTGACTTAAGAAAAGACACCAATTCATATCTTATACCCTCACCTTCGAGTGGATAGAAATGACGTTTGTTGTCGGCAGGGTTCTCATATCTTACCTCAAAATAATCAGTTTTCCACCATGGAGCCGGTACGTATATGTAACCCTTGGTTCCTGATATAATTAGTTCGCCCTCAGATTTAACACCTTGCCCCACTTTTATTGAAGCAACAGCATGTGGATAAATTAATGATATCTTTGTAAACGTGTCATAGTCTAAGTCCTCACGCAGTAAATGTGTGGCAATAGTTTTTGAGGCATAATCAGTACCAAGTAACTGGAATACTGGTAACAAGGCTGTAGGTCCCCATGCACATACACTGTTCCATATATTTGCCAACATACCATCATTATCTATCTCTACATTGTAAAGGCTGGTACATGTGGCATCAACAGATATAATTTTTCCTATTATTCCACTTTTTGCCAGTAGACACAATCTGTAATAAGCTAGACTGTATGCGGTTTTAATCGAATCCATCAGTATGCAGTTGTTGCTTTCGGCAATAGCATATAATTCAGCGAGTTTGTCTTCACATATTGTTATTGGTGACTCACAGAGTACATGCTTGCCTTTGCTCAATGCGCTTTTGATATCATCGTAATGATGTTTAGGACTTGATATAATATATACACCGTCTGAATTCTCTAGCAAATTTTCTATACTGTTATAATTAGTTAGTTTTTTCAGTTCGGCAGAAAAACATGTTGTATCTCTAGAATATACACCACTTATAGATAAACCATTTACATATTGGCTCTCTCGTTCAATCTTGTTTAGTATCGGTGATTCTCCTACAAGTCCAATCTTCATGTCGCGTTTCTCAGCACGAATTTCAGAGCTGGATATCCCCTGTGTTCTTTCAAGATATACCACTTTGCAAAACTCTTTCAGATAGTCGAAATGTCCTTCCCAGTCAGAACCTACGGTAAATATATCAATGCCAAGTCTCTTGATATCGTCAATCTTTTGTCCTTCATATTCTTCAACGATAATTTCATCGGCAAGTCCGGTAGCTCTGACAGCCTCTATTCTTTCAATTAGAGACTGCTGCACGTTTATTTTACCACGTTCGCGATCGAAAGAATCTGCAGTGACTCCAACAACAAGATAGTCGCCAAGGGCTTTTGCTCTCTCAAGTAACCGGATGTGTCCCTTGTGTATTACGTCGTATGTGCCGTAGGTTATAACTTTTATCATACTTTGTGTAGATTAAAGAAGTCCTTTTTTGTTAAGGTCTGCGAAGGCTGCAATGAGCTTAGAGTTGTCGTCTTTTGACAATGCTCCGATATGTCCAACACGGAATACTTGATCCTTCATGTCGCCTCCGTTGGGACATATCCATATTCCATATTCATCTTTCAACGTAGTGAAAATATCATAAGCCGAAACATTTAGGGGATGTATAGGCGTTACGGCATTGGAAAGAGATTTTGATACAATCTCAAAAGGTAAATCTTTTATTCTGTTTCTGAAATCAGTCGCAATACCATGAATCTTATCAATTTCTGTCTGTGCACCGCCTGCAGCATCAATTTCCATGAGTCTCATGTTTATCTGTCGCAGGATTCCTACTGCCGGAGTAAACGGGGTTTGACCTCGTTGCGCATTCTTCAATGCGTCTTTCAGATCGAAATACATGCTTCTCACGTTATTGCCGTTTACCCTTTCAACTGCTTTTTCTGAAAGAACAATTACTGATATTCCTGGAGGGCATGCAAGAGCTTTCTGTGATCCGGTGATCATGACGTCGGCATGCAACTCACACATATTAAATGGATCTGCAAGAAAAGAACTTATTGCGTCGACAACAAGAAACAGGTTGTTTCTTTTGCAGAATTCGCTAATAAGGTTTATGTTGTAGTGTACTCCTGTGGAAGTCTCATGAACGTTTACAAGGAAACCTGTATATCCCTTGTTGTCAAACCGTGAAAGGAGTTCTTCAGAAATGTCTTCACCGAAAGCTGGATTTATCTCATCGTAGGGTATTTCATGGATTTTGCATAGTTCCACAAATCTGTGACCGAAGCTACCACCGTTGATGATGAGAACTTTGTCACTAGAAGTAAAGACATTCATCACTGTTGCTTCCATTGATGCGGTGCCTGAACCTGTTATGAATAATACTTTAGCCTGTTCTTCAGCCTTGGAGAATTTTTTTATCAGTCGTTCGTTTTCAAGCATTATTTCAGAAAACTCAGGTGTTCTGAAATATGGTACTTGTTCGCCTCCAATCTCTCTTACGGCATCAGAGGACATCACCGGTCCTACCGTGAAATTTAGCATATTCTTCATCTTATTTTTATTTCGATCGCATTGATTTATTACACAATCGTGCACAAAAATAATAAAAAATATTCAGATATTGTTAGGTTATTCTACATTAAATAGCTACCTTTACATTTAAAATTAAGTAATTTAATATGAGGATAGTTTTATTTTGTGAAAATAAATATGCGATAGATATACTTTATCCGTTGCAGAAAGAAGCTGAAGATGAGGGTGTAAATGATATTTTGTGGTATGTTCACGAGAAGCGTATTCCTGATTTTCCTTTGAAAGACAGTGTGAATTGGACTAATAGCATGCAGAAGGTTTATGATTTCTTTCCAGATGCTGTATATGTACCTGGAAATATTGTACCATACTATCTTAGGGGAGTAAAAATACAGATATTTCATGGTTATGCGGCAGAGAAAAAAGACCATTGGATCATAAGAAGATACTTTGATACTTATTTCACACAAGGTCCTTATTTCACGAGAAAGTTTAAGCAACTGTCTTATAAATATAAAGACTTTGAAGTTCTAGAGACAGGATGGACGCGACAGGATTGGATAAGTGACCATCGTTCATCATTTGATATTGAAAAGAATGAACTGCTGCAAAAATATGGAAAGAAACAGATAGTTTTGTATGCTCCTACATTCTCTCCTAAACTTACTTCGCTGCCATTGATAAAGGATGCTTTAATCAAGTTAACCAAAGAGAAAGATGTTTTATTGATGATGAAGTTCCATCCGCTTACAAGTCAAGAATGGATTGACGAATATCGTCAGCTGGCAGATGAGCATGACAACATGATATTTGTTGATGATATCAGTGTTACTAAATATTTGCTTATGGCTGATGTAATGATTAGTGATACATCATCTACAATTTATGAATTCCTTTTGCTCAATAAACCTGTTATCACGTTGCGTGCAATATCAAAGGACATCTATTGGAAAAACATTGATAATCCAGAAGAACTGTGTGATGCTTTCGAACAAGTGCAGCATGACAAAGAAATAATCTCATTGCGTCACTGGGTTATACAAAATTACGATCCATATAGTGCTGGAGGAGTGGCACAGAGAATGCTTGAGGGCGCACGCGATTACATACGTCGTCATGGCGTGCCTAAAAAGAGAAAGCTTAATTTGTGGAGAAAATATACAAGTATAAAAACATTTGGAAAGGTAAGACGTTGATGTTCTTACCTTTTATGATGTTTTAGTTGTACATCAATAATTTATTTTATAGCGGCGTTGCTTAAAAAAGAAATTGTAAGAGAGCTCAAATAATTATGGCTCATTAGACAAATACATATTTTTAGAACGCTGGGGCTTATAATATAAATATGATTTAGACTATCAATAGTCCGTTAAATAATTAGTTAACTATCTCAGTATCAATGGAATATATTAACAATACTTAGTATGTAAAATTTGGCTAAGTGCCTGATTTTCAGTAACTTTATGTTATCAACGCATAAGTTAGACATGGAAATATCAGGAGCACTTAACCAATATATGAATATCTGCAGAGATGCCTTTGCTGGATCTGCTGCAAAGTTAAACATAAGTTTTAAATCAGCCATCATCGAGACCCTACTTTTATTTATGGTCATACCAAGAAAGATAAATTTCACTCAGTTGGAGCGCTACGGAAAACGTTGCGAACAGTGTTATCGGCAAACCTTCACAAAAGAGTTTGACTGGATACGCTATAACATGGAATTGATGAATACGCTTTTTGACAGAAATGACAGGAAAGCAATAGCCATTGATCCCAGTTATATTTCCAAATCAGGGAAGCATACTCCATGGATAGGTTACTTCTGGTCGGGGTGTGCAGGTCAGGCAAAGCGCGGTCTTGAAATTCTTGGAGTTGGAGCAATTGACATAGACAAGCGTGACTGTGTGATGCTCAAAGCAGAACAAACCCCTGATACTATTACATTGGATAACGTAGGTTGTACTTTGATAGACTGGTATCTTAAAGTGCTGGAACGAATCAAAGACAGACTACTTGAAGTATCCAACTATGTAGTGGCCGATGCTTATTTTTCAAAGGCTACTTTCGCCAAAGGGCTAGATTCTATGGGATTTCATCTTGTAAGCAGATTTCGTGACGATGCAAACCTGATGTACATCCATGACGGACAACCAACAGGGAAAAGAGGTCGACCAAAAGTTCACGGAGATAAAATTGACTTCAAACATCTTGATTACACTAAAATTCAAGAGATTGAAACTAATAATGAAGATGGTAAACTATATACTCTTATTGCGTATTCACAAGCCATGAAAAGAAAAATCAGACTTGTCATATGGATAAACAAGAAAGGTAAGCACAAACTTTATTTCTCTACTGATATAAATATGTCCGGAAGAGATGTTATCGATTTTTATAGAACAAGATTTCAAATCGAGTTCTGCTACCGTGATGCAAAGCAGTTTACCGGACTCTATCATTCTCAGGCAAGAGACATAAGAAGATTGGATTTTGCTTTTAATGCATCATTCACTGCCATCAATGCTGCTAAGATAATGATGAAAGAAAATAGCATACCATTCTCGATGGAGGCTCTTAAGTCGCTGATGTTCAACTCTTATCTGCTCGACAGATTTTTTAAGCTGTCTGGGATTAAGCCGAACAGCCGAATAAAAGATAAACTGGTCAAAGAACTCATTGATATAGCGGCTTATCAGGCGGCATGAACTTCTTATAACGAATAATTTTATAACGAACTATTGACTTATATAATTTGTAATTTGTGCAAAATTAATAAAATTTATAATGCAAACAAACATTTATAGAAAAAATGTTATAAGGCTTCAATACAACGATGTTACTGCACTATGTTAAATATTTGGCACTTTGTTTGTTTATTATACATCAGCATTCGCATTATTAATATTATGAAAAATAAAAATCAGTTATTAAGTAATCCTTAATAACTGATTCAGATAATAAAAGATACTCAATCTGATGTGTTCTCCCACAGATATACTTTTCCTTTCCATGTATAAACGGCATATTCTCCCGTTGATTACGCAGATGTTTATTTTCTCAGGAATTGAGATTGTACTATTCCCATGATATCCGCAGTTATAGCTTTTCAGCATATATTTTAGCATCATGGTACCGAAAAACTTGCATAATTCATCTGCCATACAAAATATTTCAGTAACTTTGTCCTCGGTTATCATTACGAATCTTGTTTATTTTTCTTATTGTTCAACACGATTAAGATAAAACATTTTCGCTAATCATGATTTTTAAATAAAAACAAACATCGAACTCACATTAAACTAATTCAATAAAAAAACATGAAAAGAACAATTCCTTTCTATATATTGGTTCTTCTTTTTTCAATAGTAGACAATCAATTATTGAGTGCACAAAGTTACGACAATCCCTCTCCCCGAATTAGAGTAATCATTGATAATGACTTTGCTGGCGATCCAGATGGTGTAGTTGCGTTGGCACATCACCTGATGTCTCCATCTGTAGATATACGTGCGGTTATATCCAGCTATTTTCCGATGAAAGCTTCACCGTATGGAGATAAAAGTGAAAAAGAAGGGGCTAAAATTGGAAAAGCTATTGCTAAAGAAACAATAAGTGTTATAGCGCCAGATAAAAACATTTTATTACTACAAGGGAGCAATACACCCATGGAGAATGTGAATACACCTAGTGAATCAGAAGGTGCAGATTTTATCATCAAAGAAGCAATGCGAACAGACACAAAGCAACGACTGTATGTTTGCTGTGGAGGTTCATTGAATACAATAGCTTCAGCTTATCTAAAAAATCCAGGAATAGCAGAAAAGCTCACATTGATATGGATAGGTGGAGAGGAAAATTTGGGAGAAATGCAAATTATGCCTCCAAGAAAATCAAAAGTTGAATACAATCTTGCCCTCGATAAATGCGCAGCACAAGTTAT
>NZ_CALMHT010000094.1 GCF_937863835.1 uncultured Prevotella sp. | reverse complement strand
CCATCTGCAATACCTCCTGAAGATCATTTGTTTTCTGATAATGCTCATACATATTATTGATATAGATGGTCGGTGTTACGGTAACGTCACCTTCTCCCATAAGATTCATTCCATCTAAAGTCACATTGACTTTGTCAATTGGACGAATCTCTAACTTCATGTCTTTATAATGGACTGACAGATAATCCATAAATTTCTCTGTTACTACTTCTTTAAAAATCTCGTAATTCATCATAATATTTTCCGTAACCAGAATTTTTTTGGACGGGGGTTTTGTTCATTTTCTTCTTTTATTAAACATAACTTGAATTTCAAATAAGTCCAATAATGTTCAAAATACAAAATCCATCTTCTGATTACTTCTCCTTCTTTCTTTATTTTAATTTCCCCCTGTTATAATCGTTTCAACTAAAAAAGGACTATCGCGCGCATGGCAATAATCCCTTCTAATTTTTCTAATATTCAATTCTACAATAATAAACCATCACCTCCTCAGCTGATAAAACTTGTCTTCATACGAACTCGCCCTGCACAATAGGGACAACCACTACCGCTACTTCTACTGTATATTTTTGCCTGCCAGCTATGACCTTTCTTGCACTTCCACCAGACTTTACGAGTAGAATTCGATCTGAAATCAGCTGGCTTGCAACTATGGTTCTTATCAAAATCCCATTCATCCAGTAATTCAGGATTGATTGTGGCTAAGTCATTTTCACCTTTGCTTACTTTCCTCCGTCCACAATATGGGCAGCCTCTTCCACTTGTCCTGTTGGCAATTGCTGTTCTCCAGCTATGACCTTTCTCACATTTCCACCAGATTTTTTTATTTGCAAATATACTCACACCTTCTGGAGTAAGACCATCATTTTTTTCGAAGTCCCATTGTGTTACCAAATCTGGACGCAGTGTTCTTACATCATTTTCGCCAACGCTTAGCCTTTTCCTACTACAATATGGACAGCCAGTTCCATATGCCCTATTCATCACAGCAGTCTTCCAACTATGACCTCTTTCACAACGCCACCAGACTTTTCTACCACTTTTTCTAGTAACCTGTTCCGGGCGTAAATCTTTGTTTGCTTCATAATCCCACTCACTTGCAATCTTTGGTTCCAATGTAGCTAAATCATTAAACCCTATAAGAACTTTTTTGCCTGCACAATACGGGCAACCTTTCTGGCGCCTTGAATAGATAACTGCTTTCCAACTGTGTCCTTTCTCACATCTCCACCAAACTTTCTTAGAACTACCCTCTGTTACAGCATCCGGCGTCAATCCCTGATTCTTTTCAAAATCCCACTCACCTGCAACAACTGGGTTCACAGTTGCTAAATCATTAATTCCAGCAATTGCTCTTCTCCCTGAGCAATACGGACATCCGTTCCCATTACTTCTGTTACTAATGCCACTCTGCCAGCTATGACCCTCTGCGCATTTCCACCAGACTTTTTTATTTGAAAACGCTCTAACCGTCTCTGGTATCAGTGGAAGATTCTTTTCATAGTCCCATTGTTTCATCAAATCAGAATTCTCTGAAATCCATCTCTCCATTTATACACCTTCTATTTCTTTCCACATCTTTTCCAGAAGTACCTCCTCATGATTTTGAATTTTCCTATCTACCTCTGTCGCTTCCCTCAAAGCTACCGGAAACTTGCCATCAATCAGCTTATCTTTTGCATGCTCCGTCACTTTACTATCTGCATTCTTAATGAGATTATCCTGTTGCAATATCTCATTTGCAAGTGCTGGGTACAGGTAGGTTTTGAGCATCTTCCTAAGATAACGGTTTTCCAAAAGTAAAGCCTTATTATTTGCAACAGCCTCACTACTATCTTTTTGATAATCACACAGCCTTTGCGTGACAGACTTTAGCTCAACTTTTAGATATTCTTTCTCTTTTCTGAATTCCGCAGCTTTTTTCGTAGTCTCTATAGAATTTTCATAGACCTGTTTCCAATAATCATCCATTTCACCCATAACCTTTCTAAGCTCATCCGGATCACGCCTCACCTTTAATATGCGATTCACATCCAGATTTTTATAAGATTCACCCAGAATAATACGCATACCATTATCATCCAGTACCATCTGCTTTAATACTTCCAAGTGTTTCCTGACATTTATATCTCGTCGGAAATCGTATGCCTTAACCGAATAGCCATTTCTTTCTGCAAATTCTTCTAGCAGTGAACATTTAAGTCTGTCTGGATTGCCCGCAGCCTCTGTTGTAAAATAGGCATTCACAATCTGTATCATATCATCTGTATTGATTTTCTTTGGTCTCGCCATTTTTCCCATTATCCTTCCTATATAATTCCAAAAGACATTCCGTATAGTGATTGCAGCTATGCTGTAGTTTAAGAATTGCTCTTTTGATATCATCTTCGCATCCAATCCCTTTTCTAACCGCTTCCACCATATGCAGGAGAAACCAGCTGTTGGCATTTACTTTCTGCTTTCCTGAACCCGAATCATAGAAATCCAACTGCACCCCCTGTAACTCTGGACGATAATGCCGACAGCTGTTACAGACACCAATTTCACCATCTTCACTGACCGCAAAAACACAATCATCTACTTCCAGTCTTTTTCGGTGAATAGAGCTACACCAACCACCCTCAATTTTGGTCAGTTCATCTATTGGGACAATGGAATAATCGGTGCTTCCTTTCAACGTAACTTTATTTCCTTTTCTTGTTTTACGATACATTTCATAAGTCGCGCATTCCACCAATGTTGAAAGATTTGCATAATAATTGGAACTGATATCAATATCCTCGTGCCCCGCCAACTCCATACAGATAACTGGCGAACCGCCTGAAATAATAAGATTCATCATTGCAATATGCCTTGTATCTCCCAGATGAATCGCGGAAATATCCTGATGATCTCCAATCACTTCATGAAAGAACACCTTAAGTGCAGAATTTAGATTACTATATCCATACGCAGCTTCCAATGAAGTACCCAGCTTCCCGCCCTTATATTTATTGCCTGCTTCTCTTCGAAACAAAGCATCTATTTGAGAAGGAATCATCTCTTCTGTCTCTGACTGATACCACAAAATCTGTTCAGCCAGCTGTTTTGATAAAGAATACTTTTTTCTGATGAAATCACCTTCTATTGTATAGGTCAGTTTAGTGTTTCCACCCTTTAGCTTCGTTCTCCGAATGGTTATTTCATATCCATCGTTATTATTTCCAAGACAGTCCCTTGGAATCATCAAAAACTCAGTGGGTCTAAGAGGAAGTATCGCTGTAAGGTTCCACCAAAGATACATGGGGAAGTAATACAATTTTTCTTCCCTTTCAGCATTCTTCCAATACTCATTCAGAACATCATGGAATCTGAAGTATGATTGAAAATCTGCAAGTTTTCTTTGCTTTTTTCTCCTGGTCTGCATGGCAGATGCTGCTTCTTCCAGTTCTTCCATTATCCAGTCTCTTTCCGCAGTATAGCCAGGTATAATCTGCAACAGTTCTACAATATGCGTGATACTTTTTCTCATTTTTACTGCCTGTTCCGAATCTTTTTCCGCCAACTGACGAAATGATGTGGATATTTCCCTAAGAGAAGGCAAACTGAGCGTTCCCATCTGAAACATCACATATGCCTTGGCAGCCTCCTGATAACAGGATGCTGTACAACCCAACCACGGCTCAACCTTCTCATGAAACACAGTTTCTGAAAAATCAAATCTTAGCAATACACTGCTTCGCTCATCACTAATTTTCCAGACATTATCATAAAATCTTCCATCACGGATCACTTCCTGTTTTCTGTAATAGCTAAATATCTCTTCCGCTTTTTTCAGGTTTTCACCATCAATATTTGTTATCATCAGATACCTTGAATAGTTCCCTTCCAGCATTTGATTCACTGCCACTATCATACCCTGCCATACCTCCTTCCATAATCTCTGCATAAAAATCCATATCCGAATTCGGATACACCTGTCGCACTGTTTTCAGTAGTTCCCCAATTGGTGGAAGTACTGATTTCTCAATAAGCTTTTTATACCTCCAACCGTCTTTCTCCACACATAAACGACGCATTCTAGAATATTCACCGACCATATGATGCATCATGGATTTTGTATGGATTTCATACCTACATCCAACACACGCTGAATTTTCCGGATAACAGCATGTATAGCCACAGGCCATCATCAAGCAAAGGACTCCGTCCTGTTTTCCTACCGCATTTCCAGAAGCAATCCGTTGAAGAATAACTGGTATTTCCTCTTTTCCTGTCACCACTGACTTCACGATCTCCCTTGCTTGCATCAGAGACCTGTCATTCAACCTCACCAACTCTTCAATTCCTGATGGAGTGATACCTATTTCTTTTATGAGAGCCGTCTTTTCTTCCACTGACAGACCCTTATAATTATTTCCTTCCAAAGTTTCTAATAAAAGATGTGGCACAAATCCAAACACTCCTCTTTCAAACATTTCCCTCGCAATGAATTCCGGTGTATATCCTGAAAATGCAGCATCCTTTAAATAAACTTCTGTTATATCAGGCAGTGTTCCTATGCCACCTCTATGGCTACGGGCAAGAGCAGCCAGCATATATCCCTTTGGTGCCGATGCCTCATCCGTATCACCAATCACTTCAATTCCTTGAAGATATGCTTTATTCGCCCGTCTGCTCGCAAAGTTTTTTCCCTGCAAAGCATCAGAAAATGTCTTACCAAAAAATCGCCTGATTATCGCAATTCGCCTCGACGGTTTAATAAAACCACTTTCCATCTGACCATCTTTACAATAGCTCGCAGCAATAGCAAGAATAGTTCCTAATGGCTTTTCAAGACTGGTGGGAATAAATACTTTTATTTCAGGTACACTTGAAAACACTTGCGTCTTTCTCGGCTTCATCGGCTTATAGCGAAGCCGAATTTGCATCTCTCTGGCAAAAGAGCCTGTATCTTCTATGTTCCCTTCTAATATCATCTCTCTGAATTTATTTCCCAGAACTGGCAGATCCGGCATCGGCAAACGCTCAATATCCGTTGCTCTTAAAGCACAGACAAAATGCATTGCTAGAAAAGCCCAGAGATTTGCATACACAGAGGACTTACATGCTTTTTCAATAAGCTTTTCTCTTTCCCAGTAATCATTATTAAAAATGCAATAAGCCATGATCGAGAATTCTCTTACTGGATACGCCCTATTATCTCCTTTAGTAGCACGTGATGAAAACCGATACACCCATCCATTTCTTTGCTTTTCCTGCTGAATATTTTCATAAAAGCTCGCAAATAGCATCGAGGTTGTCAAAGGAATTTCTGTTTCCATGTGATTTAACAGTTCTTCAATTTCCTCGTCACTTAAATCAATAAGCTCTTTATGAAGAACGCCTAAAAGATAATCAAGAAGTTGCCACGATGATTGCTCATTTTGCACCTTTCTTTCAATTAGAAAACTCATATATGCCTTTGTAGTAGCTGGTACTAAACGTTTTCCAAGTCCTTCAAGAATTTTCAGTTTTTCATAATTGGTTTTTTTATAAGCCGACAACCAGATTTCTATTCTTCCCCGTAGCTGTTGAATATCCTGACTTCTCATTAAGAAAGGCTTCTCTCTTAATAATAACTTCTCCCTTTGACTAAGGTACTTCACATGTAAATCAAACCAATCATTCATTTCCATGAATTCAAAAAGTCTCGTCCGATCGATAATACAGTCTTTATAATATGAATTCATCTCATCTGACCAGGTGGCAACTGCTTCAAAAAAGTCACAATTCTTCATAATTACGTTTACCTTTCTCCAAAAGGAAATCTGCCATTAATTCGTTTGTTTTTGCCAGCTCTCGAATCAGATCTCCTTTATTTTGTAGATAACCAAAAGCACTTTCCGGATTCATGTCACCACGCCAAAACTGAAGCTGGGCCACATCTTCGCCCCTTAATGCCAGTTGCACCGAAAACCAGTGCCGGAGTGCGTGCGGTCCAAGTCGATTCTCACAAAGCATCTGGCCATATATCCTGTATTCTGGATCAATGTGATTCATTAGTACTGGGCGGAGTTTGACCTCTATTAATCTTTGGAATCTAGCGTAATAATCATCATATGTCATTGCCATACCCCTTTTATTTACAAACATGGGGCTAAACTCATCCTCAAACTCATGCAGAGTAAGAAACTTTTTATGGTATTCATACAATGTCAGAAAAGCTTCCAAAAATGGAGGATATACACACTGTTTTCGTTCCTTCTTAATTCTTCCACATACCACCCCATCACTTCTCATTGCGTATTCTCTTGTAAGGTCTATCTCTGCCTTTATCAGTTTCCCATCACGAAATGTCATGATAATACCTGCACCTTTTGTACTTCTTTCCTGCCTTACATTGCACACTTCTCCCGGACGCAAGCCCGCAAATGCCTGCAAACCTATGGCGAAAGAAATATCTGGAGCATATCTGACCGCCAGATTCATAAGAATTTGAAATACTTTTGTAGGAATATCTCTGAATATTTCCTGTTTCTCTTGAATCCCCCTAATTTGAAAAGCTGGAACTTGTTTCTTTATCATTCTTCCCCGTTTCGTGAAAATCTGACTCTCGACATACAACTCCTCCTTCTTTAACGTCAAATATCCACCATGTTTGTGCGTGAGTTTTTTAAAAAACAGTGTCACTGCATACACACACTTCTCAATACTCTGGCTTCCCCGATAACCCCCATCTGCCTTTTTCTCCAAAGCATAATCCATAAAGAAACAGGTCAGTATTTCCTTTGTCACTTTAAATACATGATCAACCTTATAGACATCATAATGGTCTATCAACACATAATTCAGCATCATGCAGATATAATGCATCTTTGCTTTGACGTCAGATGTCAAAGGGCGAAAAACCTTGTTTTCATATGCACCCACAAAGTTATGCAGCCTTGTAAAGCGGATAATCACATCATATTTATTCTTGATTACTATAAACGATCTGGAATAAACTATCTCATCTGGTCCCACTAACTTGTGTTCATAAACTGCATAGCGATAATCCTTTCTTTCTGTTTCAATATCAGTCATAGGAATTACATTTCCCACTACAATCACCTCCATATGGTGGAGATTGTACCTGATATTTTCCCGAAAAAACAGACTTATAATTTGCTAGCATTTAAACTATACTCGGGGTTCTTTACCCTCTTCCTGACCATAAAATGAACAAAACCTTCTCAGCCCCACACTATAGTTTTATTTTATTTCTGAACAAAACCTTATGTTCATTTCCAATAGTTCTGTTCATCTCTAATTTTTATAAACAAAACCGCTACCCTTTATAATTCAAGGCTTAGCGGCTTCTGTAGGTTTTGTTCATGAATTTCAAGTTAA
>NZ_CALMHT010000093.1 GCF_937863835.1 uncultured Prevotella sp. | reverse complement strand
GTAACTTCTAATATGTATTTGTGGGTTAACGGCAAATATGTAGGTTATACGGAAGATAGCAAGGTCGCTGCCGAATTTGATATCACACCTTATGTAAAACCTGGGAAGAATTTGATTGCTTTTCAGACATTCCGTTGGTGTGACGGTTCTTATGACGAGGATCAGGATTTCTGGCGTCTTGCCGGAGTAGCGCGCGACTGTTATCTGTATAGCAGAGACAAGGAAGTGCATGTTAATAATATACGTATCACTCCTGATCTGGATGAAAATTACGTGAACGGTACACTGAATGTAAGTGCATCTGTTGCAGGAATGGCCAAGGTGTCTATCGAACTGTGTGATGCGGATGGTAAAACAGTGGCTAAGAAGTATTTTATGAGTAAGAGCGGAAAATCAGTTCTCAACTCTCAACTCTCTGTTCTTAATCCAAACAAATGGACGGCTGAGACACCATATTTATATACACTGATAACAACGGTCAAAGAAGGTGATAAGGTCGTAGAGTGCATACCGCAGAAAGTAGGATTCCGTAAGGTGGAAATCAAAGGTTCACAACTGTTGGTTAATGGTAAAGCCATTTATATCAAAGGCGCCGACCGTCATGAGATGGATCCAGACGGCGGATATGTGGTATCACGCGAACGGATGATACAGGATATCAAACTGATGAAGCAGTTTAATATCAATGCTGTACGTACCTGTCATTATCCTGACGATCCCCGGTGGTATGATCTTTGTGATGAATATGGTATCTATCTTTGTGCTGAGGCCAATCAGGAATCTCATGGATTCGGATACAGCAAGGAATCACGTGAACTGATGAATCCGATGTTTGCCAAACAGGTTATGGAGCGCAACCAACATAATGTGACGATCAATTTCAATCACCCTAGTATCATTATATGGTCAATGGGTAACGAAACTGTAAATGGTGATGATTTCACAGCTGCGTTCAAATGGATCAAATCACAGGACCAAAGTCGTCCGATACAGTACGAACAGGCATGGAAGGGTGAAAACACCGAAATCTACTGTCCGATGTATCTTAGTCAGGACGGTTGTGAAAAATATGCGTTGAGCAATGATTCCATAGACAGGAAACCGTTGATACAATGTGAATATTCGCACGCTATGGGCAACTCTTGCGGCGGTTTCAAAGAGTATTGGGACCTTGTACGCAAATACCCGAAATATCAGGGCGGATTTATTTGGGATTTCGTCGATCAGGCATTGCATGCAACGAATGCCAAGGGTCAAAAGATTCTGAAATATGGAGGCGACTATAACAATTATGATCCAAGTGATAACAATTTCAATTGTAACGGACTTGTCAACCCTGATCGCCGTCCGAATCCGGAATTATATGAAGTAGGTTACTATTATCAGAATATATGGACCTCACCTGTTGATCTCAATAAGGGTGTAATTAAGGTATTCAATGAGAATTTCTTTAAGGATCTGTCTGCATACAAATTGGTATGGACTCTGACATCTGACGGCAAAGTAGTGCGAAACGGCGAGATTGAGACGCTTGATATCGCTGCTCATCAGAGCAAGGAATACACGCTGCCTTATGATCTGTCTGATCTGGGGAACCAATCTGAACTGTTGCTGAATATAGAATATAAGTTGAAAAAATCAGAACCACTTATGGAAGTAGGTCAGGTCGTAGCACATCAGCAGTTGGAGTTGAGACCTTCTCAGATGAATGCGACAGAAATGGTAGGAAAACAAACGAAAGCAAAAATAAAGATAGAAAATGATAATGATAAGATTGCTGTAAATGGCAAATCTTTCAATATCGAGTTCAGCAAGAAGGATGGATACATGCAGCGCTATGATGTCAATGGACAATCCCTGTTGGGTGCGGCCGGTTCTCTTAAACCTAATTTCTGGCGTGCAGTGACTGATAACGATATGGGTGCCGGTCTGCAACATCAGTATAAGGTATGGCGTAACCCGCAGATCAATCTTTTGTCTGTTACTTCCAATAAAGGGAAACAACCGACGGTTACAGCCGTATATGATATGCCTGAAGTCCATGCCCAGTTGACATTGGAATACACCGTCTACGGTGACGGAACCATTGATGTCACTGAGAAGATGGTCACAGACAGTACCAAGAAAGTATCTGATATGTTCAGATTCGGCATGGTGATGCAGATGCCTGCCCAAATCGATAAGAGTACATTCTACGGACGCGGACCAATAGAAAACTATGCAGACCGTAAACTGTCTCAGAATATCGGAATCTACAAACAGACGGCAGATGAACAGTTCTATTCATACATCCGTCCGCAGGAAACAGGAACAAAGAGCGACATTCGTTGGTGGAAACAGACCGGCTCGGATGAAAAAGGTTTAGAAGTCACATCCATAGCCCCGTTCTCAGCATCTGCTCTCCGGTATGAGATAAAAGATCTCGACGAAGGTGATGAAAAGCGCCAACGCCACTGTCCCGAAGTAGCTGTTTCTCCTTATGTCAATCTCTATATAGATATGGTGCAGACGGGAGTTGGAGGCATCGACAGTTGGAGTCAGCACGCGATAGCCCTTCCCAAGTATCGTGTACACTACGGAAATAAAGAATTCAAGTTTACGATTACACCTATCTTGAATAACTAAAAAGATTGGAGGATAAATTCTAAGGGGGAGGTAGTTTTACTACTTCCCTCTTTTCGTACAATAATATAAAGTTACATAAAATATCAAAAAACCGAATAATGATTGTTCAAAATACAATTATTCTTTATATATTTGCAATCGATAATCTATTAACGAATAAATATTTATAACTATACCTAATATGAGAAAACTAAGATTATTATCTACAATCGTTGTCGGTGCAATGGCTGTCGTGGCCACAGCGCAGACACATCAGTTTAACATCCAGGCCAACAAACTGGGTGCGCCAGTTCAACCTACTATGTATGGTATCTTCTTTGAGGACATCAATTTTGGTGCTGACGGAGGTCTATATGCAGAAATGGTAGAAAACCGTTCGTTCGAATTTCCCAGTCACCTGATGGGATGGGGGACATTTGGAAATGTATCTGTATCAGATGTTAAACCTGCTTTTGAGCGCAACCCGCATTATGTAACGCTGTTGAGTGCCGGTCATGACCAGAAGTTTTCCGGATTGGAAAACAAGGGATTCTTCGGAATGGGTGTCAAGAAAGGGATGAAGTACGATTTCTCCGTATATGCCCGTCTCAATTCACTGCAAGGGAAAGCAGCTAAGATTCGTGTAGAAATAGTAGATTCGAAGGATAATCCTATCGATCAGGATACAATCACAATCACAAATAATCAGTGGAAGAAGTTTACCGCATCTCTTACATCGAAGGTTACAGACGCGAAAGCGCTGATGCGTATCTTCCTCATGTCTGAAGACGGTGTGGATCTCGATCATATATCTTTGTTCCCTTCAGACAACTGGCACGGATTGCGTGCTGACCTTGTGAAGGATCTTGAGGATTTGCATCCCGGCGTTTTCCGCTTCCCTGGCGGTTGTATTGTGGAAGGAACGGATCTCGCTACCCGTTATCAGTGGAAAAACAGTGTAGGTGACGCAGAAAACCGTCCTCTGAACGAGAATCGCTGGAACTATACATTCCCTAATCGTATGTATCCCAACTATTACCAGACTTATGGATTGGGATTCTATGAATATTTCCTTTTATCGGAGAAAATCGGTGCTCAGGCACTACCGGTACTGAGTTGCGGACTGGCTTGTCAATTTCAGAATGATGACAAGGACGCCAATGCTCATGTCGATGTAAAAGACCTGGAACCTTATATACAGGATGCCCTTGACCTGATAGAGTTTGCCAACGGAGCTACGACCACAAAATGGGGTAAACTGCGTGCGGATATGGGACATCCGGCACCATTCAACCTTAAACAGGTAGCTATCGGCAACGAACAGTGGGGTAAACTTTATCCTGAACGTCTCGAACCGTTTGTTAAGGCGATTCGTGCCAAATATCCACAGATGAAGATAGTAGGTACAGCAGGTCCTAGTCCTGACGGGAAAGACTTCGAATATGGATGGAAAGAGATGAAACGTCTTGGCGCTGATTTGGTTGATGAACATTATTACCGCAATCCGGCGTGGTTCTTGAAGAATGCCGGTCGTTATGATAACTATGACCGTAAAGGTCCTAAAGTTTTTGCTGGAGAATATGCCTGTCATGTAGAGAAATTCAACACCCAGTATCAGGAAGGAAAGAACGACTTTGAGGCGGCTCTTAGTGAAGCGGCTTTCATGACAGGACTAGAGCGTAACGCTGATATCGTGCACATGGCTACTTATGCTCCGCTCTTCGCGCATGTTGACGGATGGCAGTGGCGTCCCGACCTGATATGGTTTGATAATCTGAGCAGTGTACGTTCTGTCAACTACTATGTTCAGCAGTTGTACGGAATGAACAAAGGTTCCAATGTCTTGTCTTTGACAGAGAATGGCAAGGCTGTGGAAGGTAATGACGGTTTATATGCATCAGCAGTCTATGATAAGAGCGAAGGTTCGTATATTGTCAAAGTAGCCAATACGACCAATGCATCCAAGGATATCAGTATCGTATTCAATGGATTGAAGAAACTGTCTTCCGGTCAGGTCACTACGTTGCATGCGGATAGCAATGAAGCTGCAAATACAGTAGAGAATAAGAATGTAGTAATGCCGCAGACCGCTGATGTTACAGCCAACGGCAATATACTGAAAGTGAATATTGGAGCAAGAACATTCGCAGTATATAAGTTTAAGAAATAAGATAAGTTAGTAGTAGTTTGAAAGTGTATTTTTGAGGCAGTTTCGCAGTTATGCGGGACTGCCTTTTTGTATTTTAGTACGATTTTACTAAAAATAGTACGATAATAATAAAAGAAAGGTTCTATATTAGTCTATATTTGCGATGAAATTTGAAATACCACGAAATGAAAAAGTTATTATTATCTTTACTTTATCTTAGCCTCTTTACTGGTATATATGCTGGCGAGAGGTTCAATTTCAACGCTTCCTGGTTGTTGAAAGTTGGCAATATCAATGGAGCCGAAAGTGTTAAATATGACGATGGCTCGTGGCAGCAGGTTACCCTTCCGTATGCTTTCAACGGTAAGGAAGCTTTTGCTGTTTCCATTCATGATTTATCTGATACGGTCATGTGGTACCGTAAACATTTCACCCTCGAAAAGGGAATGAATGCCCGACATGTATTTATCGAGTTTGAAGGTGCAAGACAAGCGGCTGAGGTATACCTCAACGGTCACTATTTAGGACTCAATGAGAACGGAGTAACCGCCTTCGGTTTTGACTTGACACCTTATATAAAAAAGAAAGGAGATAATGTCATCGCCGTGAAGGTGGATAATAGTTGGCGCTATCGCGAGAAAGCGACGGGTAGTACATTTCAGTGGAACGATAAGAACTTCAATGCCAACTATGGCGGACTGAGCAAGAATGTGTGGCTGCATACCACGGGTGATGTTTATCAGACCTTACCACTTTATGATAATCTCAGAACAATAGGTACATATATATATACCAGCGATTTTGATGTAGCTGGACATCAGGCAACGATTCATGTGGAATCGGAAGTGAAAAACGAGACGAAAGGTCAACAGACAATTGGTCTCGAAGTTGAAATCATTGACTTGGAAGGTAAGACCATTGCCAGGTTCAAAGGTCGGGATATGATGGTAGATGCTGATTCTACGGGAGTATGCAAGGCTTCTGAATCCATCAATGGTCTACACTTCTGGAGTTGGGGGTACGGATATCTTTATACGGTGAAAACCCGTTTAATGATAAGTGGAAAATGCGTGGATGAGGTGTCTACACGTACCGGTTTCCGCAAGACCAACTTTGACAATGCCATTGTGAAAATCAACGACCGCGCGATTCAGTTTAAAGGTTTCGCCCAGCGTTCGAGCAACGAATGGCCGGCTATCGGTTTGTCTGTACCTGCCTGGATGAGCGATTATTCAAACGGACTCGCACTCGAAGGAAATGCCAATCTGTTCCGTTGGATGCATATCACACCTTGGAAGCAGGATGTCGAATCGTTCGATCGTATCGGTATGATGCAGTCGATGCAGGCAGGCGATGCCGAAAAAGATGCGAATGGTCGTCAATGGGAACAGCGCAAGGAAGTGATGCGTGATGCCATCATATACAACCGCAACAATCCAAGTATCATATTCTATGAATGCGGTAACAATGAGATTAGTGACGAACACATGGCGGAGATGAAGACAATTCGCGACCAGTACGATCCGAATGGAGGACGCGCGATAGGTTCACGTAATATGTTGGAGAGTCGTGTGGCTGAATATGGCGGTGAGATGCTTTATGTCAACAAGAGTGCTTATAAACCGATGTGGCAGATGGAATATTGTCGCGACGAGGGTTTGCGCAAATATTGGGATTCGTACAGTTATCCTTTCCATCCTGAGGGTAAAGGTCCGCTGTATAGAGGGGAACCGGCACCCAGCTATAACCATAATCAGGATCAGTTGGCTGTTGAGAATGTTGTCCGTTGGAACGAATACTGGACAGAGCGTCCGGGTACGGGTAAACGGGTAAACTCGGGTGGTGCCAAGATAATATTCTCAGATACCAATACCCACTTCCGTGGGGAGGTCAATTATCGTACAAGCGGTGATGTCGATGCGATGAGAATAGCCAAAGACTCATGGTATGCACATCAGGCGATGTGGGACGGTTGGGTAGATACAGAGAAAAATCATACTTACATCATAGGTCACTGGAATTATACGGATACAGTAGTCAAACCGGTATACGTGGTTTCGACCAGTGATAATGTGGAACTGTTGCTCAACGGAAAATCTCTTGGTAATGGGGAGAGAAGTAACACCTTCCTTTTCACCTTCAATAATGTGAAATGGCAACCGGGTACGCTTACAGCGATTAGTCGTGATAATAATGGAGCAGAACAGAGCCGTTACGAGATAAAAACGGTAGATAAACCTGCCGCTCTACGTCTGAAATGGATAGCCGCCCCGAATACATTCAGGGCTGATGGCGCAGATGTACGTATAGCCGAAGTGGAAGTGGTAGACAAGAACGGTGACAGATTGACTGGAGTTCAGACGTGTGCTCTTCCGATCTCCGATGTCCGTTGGCTAATGATATGATCCACTTTTCTGTCAACGGTCCGGCTGAATGGTTGGGCGGTATCGCACTAGGCAATGATCACAATTATATATTGGATAAGTCTCTGCCCGTGGAATGCGGCGTAAACCGTGTGATGATAAAGAGTACGACGAAGGCCGGAAGTATTACACTGAAAGCATCCGCCACAGGATTCGCAGACGTA
>NZ_CALMHT010000092.1 GCF_937863835.1 uncultured Prevotella sp. | reverse complement strand
GTGGGGGCATCATCTTTATATTATGTCGTCGTGTAAAGACATAAACAAGGCTGTAAGCAACTTTTCACGCCTTTTGCCAGACGGTCAAAGTGAATTAGCCCAACAGACATTGAAAGACCCATATACATTCGATTTCATCACACTCACAGATCATTACAAAGAGCGGGAACTTGAAGATGCCTTGACGGGGAATATTTCGAGATTTCTGATAGAACTCGGTCAAGGTTTTGCTTATGTAGGCCGTCAGGTTCCGCTCGAAGTGGGCGATGAAACATTGTTTGCCGATCTTCTTTTTTATCATCTTTTTGTGTCTACTGAATATATAATATACAAGTACCGCCCGCAAAGGACATTCTATCTCAGTATCTTTTTTAAGTTTTCTTCCAGTGAGTCATCATGATCGGAATGTAACTTGGCACGTATACGATAGCGCATCATGTTGAGACTTTTGCGGGTGACACAGAATATATCAGCTATCTGGTCAGGGGTATAGTCGAGTGTAAGCAACATACAGAGAAGTTCTTCACGGTGGGTTATATCGGGGGCCTGCTTCTTCAGTTCACCGAGAAACATAGGATAACGCTGAACGAAACTGTTGCGGAATCTGGTTTCACCATTTTCCATGTTCATATCAGACACGGCATTCTCACGCAGTCGGCTGTTTGACACGTCTGTACGCAACTCATCGAGGTCGGACGTCAACTCTGCCAATCGTTGTTGCATCAACTGATTGCGCAACTTAAAAATTCGTTTCTTATATTCGATGAAACAAATGAGACCGATGACAATGATCAACAGCATCACTCCCACCAATACAGCAATCTGGGTCTTCAGAGCCTTGTTCTTCAGTTGTTCACGGGCTATCCTCAACTGATGTTCTTTCTTCTCCGTGTTGTATTTCACTGCATAATGGCTCGTCTTTCTGGCCACCTCATCATTGAACAATTTGTTGGCTTCTTTGATATATTCGGCGGCATACAACCGGGTCTTGGCGGCATCGTGCTTGGCCAGATAATGGTTCAAAGCATACTGATAGGCGCCTGACACATACATCGGTGTGGCAAACGACTTGAGGGTGGTGTGCATGCTGTCGAGCATCGCTTCGCCTTCTGTCGTTCGACCATCGCTTATCAAGGATTTGGCCATCTGCAGATATATTTCGGCTTTGCAGTAGACATCGGGCACTACAGGCAACGCCCGCTGCAGACAGGCGATACCGCGACGGCGCATCACCGGGGTGTTCTCTTTCAGATAGAGCTCACCAAGCACTTGATCCACAATGAAATTGCCGTTGCCGTAAGGCAGCACATCGTAATACTGGCGGGCTCTCTTCAGATAATACATGGCCGAAGGTATCTTGTTCATCCCTACCATCACATTGGCTTTCTTCAGATACGACGCTCCGCAGAAAGCGGGATCGTGGTCGGGCAACTGCTGGCATTTGGCTACAGCGATGTCTGCAAAGATGTTTGCCTGACGGTACTGCTGCGTAGTGGTGTACAAATCTACCAACTTGTTGGTCACATCTATCTCTCCTTTCAGATTGCCTTTGTTCTGAAAATTGCGAATGGTGCGGTGATACACATCTATCGCCTTGTCTATATCGCCCAGTCTGACATAGATTGTGCCCAACAGTTCGGTCAACCATTCCAAACCTACTATCTTCTTGTCTGAATAGCCTGTCTGAAGGGCCTTCTTACAACAGGCGACGGCCTTGGTCTGATATTTGGAGTCGGAATTGTAGATAGCTGTAGCATAAGTATAGTCTCTGAACAGCCGTTGGGCATCGGAACGATAGAGCGGCATGGAGAGCGCCTTGTCGATAAGACTGAACGCTTCCTTATTGACGTCGGCCATGAAACAGGCGTAGGCGGCGATGGAATACAAATCGCGCATGCAGTACTGACGTATCAGCGGTGTGGGCCTGTGAACCAATGAAAGGAAATACCTGCCGCATTCCACATTCCTGCCCGAAGCGAGATGGGTATTGAGGAGCTGGAGCATCACCTCTACGGTGACGGCACGGATATGCTCGCGCACACTGTCTTCGGGGGAGTCGTAGGTGAGGCATTTCCTGTACAGGGCCAACGCCTCGTCATATTTCGTACTGTGCTGGAGGGTATGCGCACGGTTATACAGTGCCTGACACTCTACACCGAGCTGCGACGATCTCGTCACTGCTCCACCCTTCTCTGTCTGTCGGCACGACATCATCATCGTGACGGACACGAGACAAGAAATGATATATAATAAGGTAGTCCTCTTCATGGTATTCTGTATTAAAATGAAAAAGAACGTCTCTTCAGGCGTTCTTTCTGTTTATTCTTCGTCTATATTTTCTTCATCATCTTCGTCGTCGTCACTCTCGGGCAAGTCGACGATAGGCAACTGCCGATTGATGGCTGCATTGAAGGAGATGATGGTCTCGCTGCGCGACAGGCCCAAGGGCTGAAGTTTGTCGTGTATGATGTTCAGCAAATGGTGGTTGTTGATAGCATAAATCTTGATAAACAGGTCGAAACCACCGGTGGTGTAATGACACTCCACGACTTCCGGGATTTTCTTCAGTGCACTCACCACGTTGTCAAACGTCTCCGGATCTTTCAGATACAGTCCGATATAGGCGCATGTCTCATAGCCTATCTTCTCTGGGTCGATGATAAACTGCGATCCCTTCAGTATGCCGAGATTGGTAAGCTTCTGTATACGCTGATGTATAGCCGCTCCACTTACATTGCATGCTCTAGCCACCTCAAGAAAAGGTATTCTCGCATCTTCGGCGATAAGTCGGAGAATCTGTTTGTCCAATGAATCTAATCGATGTTGTGCCATTTGGTTGTTATTTTGTATTTTGAATACAAAGATATTTAAAATTTATGATTTTTGCAACAAAATAGAAGTAAAAATCGATTTTTAATGATAGAATGTTACAAAAAAAGTACTTTTTTGCTTGATTATTTACGCGACGTGGCCGAATAATTTATTTTCAGGGCATAAGACTGCCGCAATGCCTGCTTCACATCTGTGATGATTCCCATCCGGGTGTTTTTATCGGCCTTGATGGAAACAGTCATCTTTTTCACGTCTTCGGGCGACATACGCGACTTCTCGGCACTGATATAGTCGATGATGTCTGACGTGGATGCATATTTGTCGTTCAACTGTATTCGGGTGGACGTACCGGCATACTGCCGCATGCTCTTCGACGGGGGACCGATATAGATGTACGACACGGTCGACTTCTTGGTAAGTTTCTGCAGTTCTGTACCCTGCGGCACTTTATACTGCACCTTCGGGGTGACGGTACGCATGTGGGTTACGATCATAAAGAAGAACAGAACCGAAAATATCAAGTCGGGAAGCGATGCGGTGTTCAGACCGGGCACTTCTCTTTTATGGTCTCCGAACATACCCATTACTGCTGCCCTCCTCCTTTCTCATCCGGTTCAGTCTCGGATATGCGCTGTGGATAATACTTGCGTATGGCATCTTGCTGCTGAGATGTGCATTGGTTGAAAGGTCTGCCAAACTTTTTCTGGGCGAGACCGTTGCGCAGTTCGTTATAGGCACCCACAATCTCGTTCTGTACATTAAAGTATGTATTGTAACTTGCATCCCTGTCTGCCAATATCGACACGACATGCTGGTCGGTGATGGCGCATCTGCCCAACAAAGGGATATTCTTGATGTGCTTCTCGGGCAGAAGGGCACTGTTGGCGGCATTGTCCACAAACTCCTTCACCCGCTGTCTCACGTTCTTGATATTGATGGGTTTGTCGTTGCACAACAAAACATTGCCACGACTGATGTGCAATGTCATGACATTGCGGGTCTTCATGTCCATCTGTAATGTGGATTTCTCCTGTACGGGCGGGGGCAACTGTCTCGACAATCCTTTGTCGGTATCCATGGAGGTAGTGACAAGGAATAAAATCAGCAACATAAACGATATGTCCGCCGTCGATGTTGTGTTAAGTGCCGGTACCTTGCGGTGACTATGCCCGAACATCATTATTTGTCGTCCTCCTTTTCCTGCATCTTACGGTGATATCTTGAGAAACCGTATATCACACAACCAATGGTCGCCAGCAACATAATCAGGGATGTGTTGACCAGCATATCAGTGGCTTTCAACCAAAAGGTGTCTTTGAACATCGTGCCGTTCACTTTCAAAGGTTCTGACGAACCGAAGAGAAAGGTCAGTATCAGGCAACCGACCAGAAATCCCAATGACGAGTAGGCTATCTTGGTAGCGGGAATACCATTGGATACATTATCCCCTTTGTCCCTCTGTCTTATACTCTTGACGACCGAATAGACAGCCGTTATGATGGCAAGCAGTACCAGCAACATCATAAAATATAGGAGTAAGTCGGTAAGTAGCGGGGCATTGAACGAAGGGTCTTCCTCGTAAGGCATATCATAACCTATCAGAAAGAACGCTGCGAATACGACAGCTGTCAGTCCGATAAGGATATACAAGATACGGGTGGAAAATCCTTCGGTGGATAGTTCCCTGAATGGTACAAACTTCAGTTTTTTCATTTCCCAAGTTTATGTTTCATAATGATATCCATCAGCGAGATGGCCGATTCCTCCATCTGGGCTACCAGATGTTCTATCTTGGAAAGGATATAATTGTAGAACAGTTGAAGTATCAGAGCTACGATAATACCAAAAATGGTGGTTATCAGCGCCACCTTCATACCGGCGGCGACAATGGTAGGACTGATATCGCCTGCCTGCTGTATCTGGTCGAAAGCCATCACCATACCTATCACGGTACCGAGGAATCCGAGCGACGGTGCCATAGCGATAAACAGGGTAATCCATGAACAGCCTTTTTCGAGATTGCTCGACTGCACGGCTCCGTAAGACACCACCGAACGTTCGATGTCGTCTATCTTCCCGTCGATGCGGTCCAGTCCCTGATAACAGATGGACGCTACAGGTCCACGGGTGTTTCTGCATATATCCTTGGCTCCCTCTATGTCGTCGGTCTTCACCTTGTCCTCGATGTCCTTCATCAGTTTTTTGGCGTTGATTTCCGATAGACTGAGATAGATGATACGTTCGATGCAGAAAGCCAGACCGATGACCAGTGCCAATGCCACGAGTGACATGAACCCGGCACTACCTTCGATAAATTTTGTTTTGAGTTGTTTATGGAATCCGCCTTCTTCGGGTGCGGCGTCGAATGAGGAGTCGGCGGCCTCTACAGGCGCTTCATCAAGATTATCGGCTGTCGAATCACTGGCAGCGGCGGCAGAATCTTTCGCTGCAACCGGTGCGGCAGGCTTCGCTGTTTTTGCATTCGCCATATCCTTCGGTGCTGCCGGTGCGCCTTTGCCGTCTTTTGGCATTTGCCTACCGTCACGTGGTCCACCAGGACCGCCGGGACCGCCTTCGCCGGGTTCGGGTCTGCCGTCAGGTCCTTCGCCCATCTCTGGTGGAGCATTCCTGTCCATCGCCTTAGCCTTCAAAGTTTTTTGGATTTGCTGTTTTTTGTTACTGGCAGCGTCAGTCTGGTTAGGACTACAAAAGCATAGTCCCATTATTGCAATGATTGCAATCAGTCTGTTCATCTTGTATGAATTTAATATTTCAGCGGAAAGAGGGGGATTCGAACCCCCGAAACCCTTTAGGAGTTTACACGCTTTCCAGGCGTGCCTCTTCAACCACTCGAGCATCTTTCCTTTTCCTCTCTTTCGTTTCGAACTGCAAAATTATTCTTTTTCTGATGATTTTCCACATTATTTTGTGTGAAAATGCTTCTTAACCGTGTTTTTTATAATTCTTTATAACTTTATATTCCGAAAATCCTGTTTACATTGCTATTTGTGGCGTCACATATCTCTTCTTCCGACAGTTGATAACATTCGGCCATCTTCTTGATGACATAGACGACGAACGCACTTTCGTTGCGTTCTCCTCGTCTGGGCACCGGTGCCATATACGGTGAGTCGGTTTCCAGCACAATCCGCTCCAGGGGGATATGGGGGAGCACTTCGGGCAGATGCGATTTCTTGAATGTCAGCACGCCGCCTATGCCCAGCACAAACTTGTCGAACGACAGAAGTTCGGCGGCTTCCTTCTCATTGCCCGTAAAACAGTGGAACACACCGCCAGGCAGTTCCTTCTCATAGCGTCTCAGTATATGGACCATCTCGTTTTGTCCTTTGCGACAATGGATCATGAGCGGTTTACGGTATTCTATCGACCACTTCACCTGTTCTTCGAAGGCGTCCAACTGTTCTTTCTCGTATTCTCTGCTCCAATAATAATCCAGACCTACCTCGCCTATGGCTATGAACGGGTTATCCGTATCAAGCCTCTTTTTCATCTCCGGCAGTACGGTCTTGTAGTCGGACTTCACCTCTTCGGGATGCAGTCCTATCATGGGATAAGCGAAGTTCTGATATGAAGCGCAGGTGTCAAGCACGGTCTTGACCGACGGCAAATCGATGGCGGGGATAAAGACTTTGGTGGCACCGGCTTCTTTTGCCCTTGCTACCACTGCGGCCAGGTCGTCTTTGAATTCTTCACCGTCGAGGTGGGTATGGGTATCTATGAAATTCATTCGGTCTCTTTCATTTTTTCTCGTTCCCTACTTCTGTAGTAGTACACCACGCCGTATTTACGGCACTGGTCGAATCGGGTATCCACAGGTTCGCTCTCGAAGTGTTTCTCTATCTGGTTCCACAGATCCAGCAGCACCCTGTCTACCTCCGGGCGAAGCACTTTCAGTGCTTCGAAAGCCTGGTTGGTACGGTTTTGCAGTCGTTTCTGTCCTTCATAAGCCTCTTTGAAAATATCATAATGGGTGGACACCATTCCGATTGTGGGATTGTATATCGGTCGACCGCCTTTCTTCAGACGGGCTTTTTCTCCTTCTATAATATTCTTTCCGACAGTGAGCAGACCTTCATAAGATTTGATGTTGGGCAATGAATAGTCGCCGTCCTTCAACTTATACAACTGTTTGTTGACTTCTTTTATCTCTCCTCTCTGCATGGCAAAATACAGCACCTGTATAAAATGGCTGATATACATATCGGCTTTCTTCTGAAGGCGGTCTATCTTACCACTGTTTCTTGTCTGAGCGTTGAAACACATATTATATTGCTGATTGGCGGTAAGCAGTTTCTCATACATCTTCTTGGCATCGTTTAATATCTGCCAGTCGATAAAACGGTTTTTCACCGTATAGATGTCATTACATTCGAGCACCGTCTTGAGCGCTTTCAGTCTGGCTGTATCCGTCTTGGGTAGTCTTCTGTAAGGCATACGGTCAATAGTTACGTTTCATCATCGACTTTGTGAAATCGCGCAGATTCCGCTTTCTGTCTTCGTCTACGTCTACCTGATCGAGGTACTTGTTGGCCTCACCGAAATAGTATGCGATTTTCTTCTCGCAGAGTTCCTTGATACCTATCTGATTATACAGATCGGTAACCGACTTGATCTTTTCCTGTTTATCAAAATCTTTCAGACTGATCCATTTCTGGAGTTCGGCGCGCTGACTGTCGTCTGCGTTCTGATAGGCTTTGATCAACATATATGTTTTCTTGTTGGATGTAATGTCGCCACCGATAGCCTTTCCGAAAACTTTCGGGTCGCCGTAGACATCCAGGAAATCGTCCTGCAACTGAAATGCGAGTCCCATCTGCTCGCCAAACTTATACAGACGTTCTGCGTCTTCGACCGTAGCATCTGCCTGTATGGCGCCCATCTTCATCGCGCAGGCCAGCAGTACACTGGTCTTCAACCGTATCATCTCTATATATTCGTCTTCGGTGACATCCTGGCGATTCTCGAAATCCATATCATACTGCTGTCCCTCGCCTATCTCCAAAGCCGTCTCTGTAAACAGCGCCATAAGCGGTTGCAGTTTACCGGCAGCACAGTTCATCATCCGTTCGTATGCCATCACCAGCATAGAGTCGCCCGACAGGATTGCCGTATTGGCATCCCATTTGCGGTGCACCGTGGGGTGTCCTCTTCGCACGTCGGCATGATCCATCAGGTCGTCGTGGAGCAATGTATAATTATGGTAGGTTTCGAGCGCGCATGCTGTCGGAAGTATCGATTCGGGGTCTTCCTTATATAGGTTGTACGCCAGTAACATCAATACCGGACGTATCCGTTTTCCGCCAAGCGACAGTACATATTTGATAGGTGCATAAAGGGTAGCAGGCTTACGGTCGTAAGGCAACTTGTCAAGATACCCGTTTACTTTGTTTTGAATTTCATTAGCTGTTAACATATTGTTTGTTTAAGTTATCAAGGTTTATAATTTGAATACGATAGGTATACAGAATTTTGTTCTGACCACCTTCCCATGTTCGGTGCCAGGTTTCCACTTAGGCATCATTCGCAGTACACGGAGGGCTTCACGGTCGCAAGAGGGGTCGAGAGACTGTATCACTTTCGAATCCACCGTCGTTCCGTCTTTGTTTACGATAAACTGTACGATGACTTTCCCCTGTACTTTCCTTGTCTGGGCATCGGAGGGATATCTGAGATTTTTGGTCAGCCATTTCATAAACTCCACCATGCCGCCGGGAAAGTCGGGCAGTTCCTCCACTATCTTGAAATTCAGCGGATTGTCATCCAAATCGGTGGCGACGGGAGACAGAGCTGTCGTCTCATCACTCGTGTTGGTGTCTTTACCTTCGCTTTGTCCCTGTCCTTGACTGTTCGACTGGTTCTCGTTGCCTTTGTCCATGATGTCCGGTTGCTCGGCATCCGTGTTGTCCACAACTTTAATCTTATCCGATACCGTTTTTACACGTCTGGGAGCAGCGGCTGCTATCATATTCTTCTGTTGCGCAAGCGGTATTTCCTCCGCATCAAGGTTCATGTCATCAAGAGCCTTCTGGTCATCGTCCGCTTGTTCGTCCCTTGACGTATACTCAAAAGCCACGAACATCAGGGAAAGTGCAAGGATAAGTCCTAAAAGGAACCCTGTAAGACGCGTTTTTTCCAGGTCGGCCTTATGTGCTTTTTTAACTTCCATCAGTTAATTTACTCTTTTTATTAATTTTTAATCCGCACAATATCTCAATTCCGCTGTTTCATACGTTATCTATACGAAAAGTCATCTTCAAATCATCTCCGAATGACAATGAAATTCAAAGAGTGTGCAAATATTCGCCCAATTAGGAAGCAAAGATAGCGCATATATTTGAAAAAAGATGTATCTTTGCCGATTAATTAGAGAAAATAAATGAAAAAAGCCGTTTTTTTCCTCCTTTTAATGTTTATTTCTATAAATATTACAGCACAGGAGAGTCAGACCGATTATAACTTCCTTCGCCTGCCGGTGAGTGCCCATGCGGCGGCTCTGGGTGGTGATAATATTTCGATTATCGAGGACGACCCTACGCTGATGTTCAATAACCCTGCTCTCATTTCTTCGGTCAGCGACAAGACGATGAACCTGAATTACATGACATATATGGAGGGGGTGAAACTGGCCAGTGCTTCTTTCACAAAGGTGATCAACGACAAGGCTACATGGGCGGCTTCGGCACAGTATATCGACTATGGAAATATCAAGGAAGTGACGGCAGACAACGTGGAAGTGGGTACTTTCTCTGCCAGAGACATCTCCATAGCCGGCTATTTCGCTTATACACTGTCGAATAAGTTGGTTGGCGGTATCACTGCGAAATGTATTACTTCTCATATTGCCGGATACAATTCGCTAGCCATGGGTGTAGACCTGGGACTGAATTATTATGATGAAGACCGGGACTTCTCGGCATCGGTCGTGGCGAAGAATCTGGGCGGTCAACTGAAGGCGTACAATGATACTTATGAGGCTATTCCGCTCGACTTGCAGATAGGTGCCAGCAAAAGACTGTCCGACGGTCCTTTGAGAATATCGGGTACGCTGGTAGACCTGAACCACTGGGATTATAAGTTTATCAACCACCTCGTACTGGGACTTGATGTCCTGCTCTCCGATAATATATATGTGGCGGGCGGATACAATTTCCGCCGTGTCAACGAGATGCGGATTACGGACACGGATAATGAGGAAAGCGCTCATGCGGCAGGACTGTCTATCGGTGCAGGACTGCAACTGGAACGGTTCCGTCTGCAACTGTCTTATGGCAAATATCATGTATCCTCTTCTTCTTTGCTGATCAATGTTTCTTACTCACTATAAATAAAACTGAATATGAAAAGAATTATCATAGCCGTTGACGGTTTTTCCTCTTGCGGAAAAAGTACAATGGCAAAAGACCTCGCTCGTGAAATAGGTTATATCTATGTGGATACGGGTGCTATGTACCGCGCCGTAACACTTTTTGCCCTGCGCAACGACTGTTTCGTGGACGACAGGAAGGTGGATACCGACAAACTGGAACGGATGATGAAGGATATAGCCATATCCTTCCGACTGAACACAGAAACGGGCCGGCCCGACACGTATCTCAACGGTGAGAATGTGGAAAAAGATATCCGTAACATGGAGGTGTCAAGCAGGGTGAGTCCCATCGCCGCCGTGCCATTCGTACGCAAGGCGCTCGTGGAACAGCAGCAGAAAATGGGCGAAGCCAAAGGTATCGTCATGGACGGCCGTGATATCGGTACGACGGTGTTCCCATCGGCGGAACTGAAAATTTATGTCACAGCCAGTGCCGAGGTGCGCGCGCAAAGACGGTTCGACGAACTGAAAGCCAAGGGGATGCCCGCCGACTTCGACGACATCCTTAAAAATGTCAACGAGCGCGACTATATCGACACGCACAGAGATGTGTCACCACTGCGCAAGGCCGATGACGCCATACTGCTGGACAACAGCAATATGACTATCGAGCAACAGAAACAGTGGTTGCTCGACAGATATAACGAAGCTATAAAATAACAGTAATCAGAACTTGCTCGAACCGTCGAAACAGTGTGTACAGATCTGTTCCTTCGGTAACCCGATAGCCTCAACAAGCGTCTCCAACTTATTGAAACGCAAGGATGTGAGACCGAACTTGTTTGCTATGACCTCAACCAATTTCTTATATTGAGGTGAATCGGTCTTGGCATAGAGTTCCAGATTCTTCGAATCGTCGCCCTCCAACTCCTTTATCACACGGCGGGTGATAAGTTCCATATCACTCTTCGAATTGGTGAAAGCGATAAAGGGACAACCATAGATCAGCGGAGGACAGGCTATACGCATGTGAACCTCTTTGGCTCCATAGTCGTAGAACATCTTTACATTATCACGCAACTGGGTACCGCGTACAATGGAATCGTCACAGAAAAGACAGCGTTTGTCCTGTAACATGGCACGGTTGGGAATCAGTTTCATCTTAGCCACCAACGAACGCATTTCCTGATTGCTCGGTGTGAAACTGCGGGGCCACGTCGGTGTATATTTGGAAACAGTACGCTGATACGACACCTTCATCCCTTCGGCATATCCCAGAGCCATACCTATTCCCGAATCAGGAATACCGCAGACGGAATCGACTGGTGTGTCATCGGTGGCACCCATCTTCAATCCGCACTCGCGGCGCACATGTTCCACGCAAACACCTTCATAACAAGAAACCGGGAAACCGTAATATACCCAAAGGAAAGAACAGATCTGCATCTGCTTGTTCGGTTTGCGCATCTGTTCCACACCGTCAGCCTTGATTCGTACGATCTCACCCGGACCGATATAACGTTCTATCTCATAGTCCAGATTAGGGAAGGAGCTCGACTCACTGGTGGCGGCATAAGCGCCGTCTTTCTTACCGATAACGATAGGCGTACGCCCCCACTTGTCACGGGCTGCGATAATGCCATCTTCGGTAAGCAGCAACATCGAACAAGAACCCTTGACCTTGTCAAACACCTTTTCTATACCTTCTACATAATCGGCACCCTGTGTTATCAGCAGACCGACAAGTTCGGTAGGATTGGTTTTACCCGAGCTCAGTTCTGAAAGGTGGAGCTTCTTTTCAAGCAGTTCCTTTTCTATTTCCCCAATATTATTGATTTTCGCCACCGTCACAATGGCAAACTTGCCGAGATGCGAATTGAACACAATAGGCTGCGGGTCGTTATCACTGATGATACCTATGCCCGAATTGCCTTCAAACTCATCGAGTTTCTCCTCGAATTTCGTTCTGAAATAAGTATTCTCCAAATTATGTATAGTACGGAAAAAGCCTTTTTCCTTGCTATAAGTTGCCATACCGCCACGCTTCGTACCCAAGTGCGAATTGTAGTCTGTTCCATAAAATAAATCAGTGCGGCACTCATGCTTCGCTATTGTTCCAAAAAAACCACCCATATTGTTATCTTTCTTTTATTGTTGTTTAAGGTGATGCAAATTTAACCAATTTATTTCATTACTTAGAAAGAATTGTTATTTTTTTGATACAACAGTGCAAAAAAAATTAGTTCAGACTTTCCCAAGCCTGAACTAATAACATTAACTTTAATACAACGTTCTTTCACTTTCGCTTCAAGAACAAGGTTTCCTTTCACAGGAACAGGTACAAAGTTAAAGGCAACATCTTTTTTACCTCAATCACTAAGTAAAAAGTTTGTTCTTTGAGTAAAAAAAGAGCCATTTATGAACGATAATACACTATATTTGATTATTTTTTTTAACTTTGCAGAATAATAACTTATACAAATTGATTATAATGAACGAAGAAGACTACACCTTATTTATCTGTGGGGCTACATTCATGTTTTTCTTATGCGCGGGTTACATCATACTATACGTAAAAAAAGCTTCACGTATGAGAGATGTCATAGGTTATTTATCCCTGTATTTCTCTTTATGGACATTGAAGGATCTGTTCGTCTGTTTTAATCCTGATGAATCGGAATATTATAAGAATCTCATCACATATCTTGACGGTTGGTCGGCTGTAGCATACGGTGTGTATATTATAGAACTGTCTACGCCGGGATGGATCAGTATGAAAAAGATAATCTTGGCACTTATACCCTTTGTCGCATTTACTGGTATCCATATTGTACATCCGTCCTCATTGATGTTAGATATCTATATTGTATTCCTGATTATTGCAGGATTAAGTATAGCCATCGTCGCTACTATACGCACTGTGAAATATCTGAAGTACATACGTTCCACATATTCGAGTCTTGAGGATATAGATATCTCATGGCTGAAATTTATATTCGTATGGTTAGTCATGTTACAGATACTGTGGGTATTGGATGCCATCAAACCGACATACTTGTTAGACAGTTTCTATTATATCTGTTTCGCACTGGGATGGTTCAGGATCATTTGGTACAGTCGGAACCTAAAAGCGATTACGATAGAGGAAGAATCGGAAGAGGAGAAAAATGAGATAGAGAAGTCGGAAAGGGAAAACGGTTATGCATTTGCTGGTAAACTGGAAAATATCATTATTGAACAGGAACTGTATAAGAAGGCAGACCTTTCTCTTTACGACCTTACGATTCTAGTCAACACAAACAGGACATATATCAGTGATTATTTCTGTCATGTACTCAACACTACCTTTTATGATTATATCAACTGTCTGAGAATAGAGAAATCTGTCATTCCTTTATTGAAAAACGAAGAAAAAAATCTCACAATAGATGCCATTGCATATATGTCGGGATTCAATTCCATATCTACTTTCAGAAGAGCCTTTATCAAGAACACTGGCATGACACCAAGCAGATACCGGCGACAACTTGTTGTTTAGTTTGTAAACGACCGTCTCACGCAAAGGATTTTTCCATTTGTATTATTTTTAACCATATATTATTCATTTTGAAAATAATACGCTAACTTTGCATCTCAAAATATAACACTTATGAATACAAACAACGACGAAACGAACAAGGAAACAGTCGGTCTGCCCGACAACGCCTTTACAGAACTGAAAGAGGGTGAAGAATACCATCCTATCATGGATCCCCGCAAGGTATATCCTGAAGTGAACGCCTGGTCTGTGACATGGGGTATCATCATGGCGATGCTGTTTTCCGCTGCCGCCGCATACCTGGGACTGAAGGTCGGACAAGTGTTCGAGGCAGCCATCCCTATCGCCATCATTGCCGTAGGAGTATCCACGGCATCCCATCGCAGCAAAGCTCTCGGCGAGAATGTCATCATCCAGAGTATCGGTGCCTGTTCGGGTGCGGTAGTGGCAGGTGCCATCTTCACCTTACCGGCCATTTATATTCTGCAGGCCAAATATCCCGAGATGAGTGCTTCGTTTCTGAAAATATTCATCAGTTCACTGCTTGGCGGTATCATCGGTATCCTATTTCTGATACCCTTCCGCAAGTATTTCGTCAGTGACATGCACGGCAAGTATCCTTTCCCTGAAGCCACAGCCACCACACAGGTTCTTGTTTCAGGTGCCAAGGGTGGCAATCAGGCAAAACCGTTGCTTATCGCCGGACTGGTAGGCGGTCTGTACGACTTCATCGTAGCTACGTTCGGATGGTGGAACGAGAATTTCACGACCCGCGTTGTGGAATGGGGCACCTTACTGGCCGACAAAGCCAAACTGGTGTTCAAGGTCAACACAGGAGCCGCCGTGCTAGGACTCGGTTATATCGTAGGATTGAAATATGCCTTCATCATCTGTCTCGGTTCGGTAGCCGTATGGTGGTTGATCGTACCGGGCATGTCCATGATATTCCACGACCAGATATTGAATTTATGGGATCCGTCGATCCATCAGACCGTAGGCAGCATGTCGCCTGAAATGATATTCAAGGCTTACGGCAAGAGCATCGGTATCGGAGGCATCGCCATGGCCGGCATCATCGGCATCATCAAGTCGTGGGGCATCATCAAGAGTGCCGTCGGTCTGGCAGCCAAAGAGATGAAGGGCAAAACGGATGTCAACAAAGAGCAACTGCGTACGCGTCGCGACATCTCGTTCAAGATTATCGCCGTCGGTTCCATCGTTACCATCCTGATTACCTTTATATTCTTCCTCACAGGAGTGATGGGAGGCAATATCCTGTTTGCCGTAGTAGGTATACTATTGGTAACAGTGATAGCGTTCCTTTTCACCACTGTGGCAGCCAATGCGATAGCCATTGTAGGCAGTAACCCCGTATCAGGAATGACCCTAATGACATTGATATTAGCATCCGTAGTGATGGTCGGCGTAGGACTGAAAGGTCCCGGCGGCATGTTGGCAGCCCTGATTATGGGTGGCGTGGTATGTACCGCATTATCCATGGCCGGCAGTTTTATCACCGACCTGAAGATCGGTTATTGGATGGGTACCACCCCGTCGAAGCAGGAGACATGGAAGTTTCTAGGCACATTGGTATCCGCCGCTACTGTAGGAGGAGTCATGATCCTATTGAATCAAACCTACGGATTTGCCAGTGGACAGTTGGCTGCCCCCCAGGCGAACGCCATGGCAGCCGTCATCGACCCGTTGATGAACGGTGTAGGTGCCCCCTGGATCTTATACGGTATAGGTGCAGCCATCGCCATCATCCTGACATTCTGCAAAGTCCCCGCCCTAGCCTTTGCCCTAGGCATGTTCATCCCCATCGAACTGAACATCCCGTTACTGGTAGGCGGAGCCATCAACTGGTACGTAACGACACGCAGTAAAGACAGCGATACGAACAAGGCCAGAGGAGAGAAAGGCACCCTCATCGCCAGCGGTTTCATAGCCGGTGGAGCCTTGATGGGTGTAGTGAGTGCCCTCCTACGTTTCGGAGGCATCAACCTCGTGAGCGACGTTTGGCTAGCCAACCCTCTCTCAGAGATTTGTTCCCTCATCGCCTACATCCTACTGATCCTCTACTTCATCAAAGCCACAAAGGCAAAATAAAAGATAATCGCAACTCTGTTGCGTCCAGATAATCGCAATTCTATTGCGTAAGAGATTAAGGTTCACATCAGTCAGACCTCCTTTGGAAGGTCATGAGTGGAGAAAGAAAACTTCTAGAAGGATTTCTTCTTTGACAAAAGAGG
>NZ_CALMHT010000091.1 GCF_937863835.1 uncultured Prevotella sp. | reverse complement strand
ACGGTGCCCTTCATCAGATTCCTTTCCATCAGTGCGGGGAACGAATATAACGAAGCCGTCATACCATGATTGGTATGTATACCGGCCGAATAGAAATTGGTAAAGGCCAGTGAGTGGTGATACAAACTGTCAAGTGTAGGTGTAAGTGTCTGCTGCTGCCCGAAAGTTTTAAGCAAAGCACCCGACATAGATTCCATCAGGATGAAGACCACATTTCTCTTTTTGACAGTGGAATCTGCCTTGACATATCTTCGTAAGATATGTGCACTGTCTATTCCCCCTGTGATACCGAGACTGCGGCGCGTGTTTGTGATGGCATCGGAATATGGCATCAGATGTAGTTCCGCATTCTCTTTCCGCATATCATCCATGACACTTGTAAGCAGATTGAATGTAGGGTTTATGCCCAACTGATTGAGGAACGGATCTTCACAATAATAGGCCTCACTGATTTTGATAGGATTATATCCCGTGCGTCCTCTTATTCCGAAGATGCAAAGAGCTATAAGACATAAAGTAGTCACTATACGGGGGATATACTTCCAGTCATTGCCATTCTCCAATTTTGAATCGAACCATTTATTCAATTTTCTCATGAGGAATATATAACCCACTACGGAAACGAAGAACAATAATATATATAAATAGAATGAACTTTCGCCAAACACCATACCAGCAGTGGTGCCTGTATATCCGAACCATTCAAATATGGACGAGTTGATATTCTTGAAGAAAAAAGCGAAATAGGGTATATTGGAAGCTGAAATAAGAAACGTTATAGGATAGAGGATAGAGAACCAGATAGATACACCTTTCCGCCATCCACGTTCATAACGGCCAAAACATGCCGCTGCCAATAGTACGGCAAGCGGTACTATCATCAGATAACAGGCGATTACATTATCAAACCATACACCGTTTAAGAATGCTGTTGCGGTGGATGGGACGTCTCCATTACTTGGAACTTTTTCCATCCCATGCAGACTAATATATTGTATGAATCGGAAGATAGAAAGAATAAGCAGTCCGAGAAAATGGATTGATAATAAATATTCGATAGTAAGTGTAAAACGTCTTTTCATTGTGCGAATCAGTTATGCCGACTGCAAAGATAGAAATTTTAATTCATTTCAGGTAAATTATGATTCAGAATTTCCACTTTAATTGCATCTCAAGGTCTGTTATCGCTGATTTGTAGATAGTCTGATAACTGTTGCCGATACTTGAACGGTCGAAGTAATCTGTGGTCCCGATTTTTGTCGTCAACAAAAGTTTGTCCCCGATTTTCGCTTTTGCCATCAGGGCATACCGTATTCCTTCACCATAAAACATAGGGAAAGAGAAGTCATAGAGAAGTCCCTTTTCATAAGTATATATTCTGCTTTCATAACTGCTTGTGTTGAAGTATCCTATATTGGCATTCAGTTGCATCCAGTCTCCCATATTGTAGTTTATATTTTCGTTCATCATCCATCCCTTTTCATTTGTATGGTATTCAGTGTAAACAATATCTGCCTGTGTAAGCATGCTGAAATTCTTATTTGGCGAATAATGAGCGGATATTCGTCCTCTATGCTGTATTTGGTTGGTCAGTCCGTCTTTCCCTTGACTGTCTTTCTGCACCGCTTTTAGTCTGTATCTTACTAATATCGACCATTTGTCATCATGATATGTGGTGGAAATCATATTGTCGAAAGCGTGCGATGAACGTGAAACCTGATATCGAGGCCATGCAAAATAAGCATAATCTGTATATCCGATGATGCCCAACGAATGGTTAGGGCGCCAGTTTACACCGATGTATATACCATTTTCATTTTTTGTATTTCCACCTTCTGAGAAACTGTTGGCATAAAGTGATGTGTATTTTTTAGAGTAATAACGTTGTAATGCGATAATGTCCGCATTCTCGGATGCATGATAACTCAGACAGTTGATTGTAGCCATTGCCCGGTGGGCATCCACGGCAGTTTCACCGTTGAATGAGAAACGGTGACCGATGTATCCATAGTCGGTACTTATATTATAGAAATTGGAACCACGGGCATCGTATATGCGGTATATCACCGATGTGTTTGGATTGAGTGATTTGTCGAGCGATGTATATACGGCAGTTGTCCCTATATGGAATCCCTGATTGAAATAATGGATATTACCGCCGATGACCGTTGACGAAAAATTGTGCTTCTTGTCCATTTCGGTGGCCGTACGGTGATACCCGTTTGTGATGATACTGGATATCGTACTGTCATGCTGCATCGTACCGTCCAACTTTCGATATGAAACGAACCCTGTCAGATCTAATCCTTTGGTAAGTTCTGTTTTCACTGCGACGCCCTGAAAATAATTGGCATCAGTCCTTGAAGAGTTGGCACGTATGTCGTTGTTACTTCTCTCTAATGAATATAAAGTTATCATTTTACCCATACTGAAGTTATGATTGAGTACAAGTCCCATACCGAAAGACAATCTGTAACAACCCAGAGCAAGCGTTTTGATTCGGCCTGTATTTCTGATAAGAAGATAATATGAATAATGGTCATAACCCAGATAGTTCTTATTACTGAGGAATGGTTCACCGGCATCTTGTGTACCAATCATGCCAGCCTTGATATACTCACCGTAATTGAAAGTATATCTGAAAGAATGTTTGTATTTATATCCCAAATAGCCGTTTTCGTCTCCTCTGTGTGAGTAGAATGGAATCTTTGTAGAGAACAGCAAATTGTTTTTTCCATATTTCAGAATTTCTTTCAATGTCGGGAATTTCTTCTTCCCGGAGTCACCGGCATAGATGAAATATTGCAGGATATGCCGGCGATAATAATCCAGCGATTCTATCATTTGCAGTTCACCAAGCGTTTTCATGCCATGATATCTGTATAGGTATTCACAGATGTCCTCTATCTGCTTTTCGTTCAGGAAAGGCAGACGGGACAGATCTTCCCGGGTAGCTGTATTGATATTGATGGGATGTTCTTCCAAGTCGGTCAGCTCGGCGAATGTGCTTTCGCTGAAAGACGATTCTTCGTCTTCAATAGTGGATAACTCATGGAGATATTTCTCCCAGGGATGTTCGATTTGCGCCATCGTAAGGCTTGAAGTAGTGCATAGTAGAATAGTCGCAAATACTGCTCTCAGTCTTTTCATTGCACGAAGGTAGTTACTATTATTCAAATAATGCTAAATATCATCTCAAAACATCACGTAAACGGAATAATATTGTTAATTTTGCAGACAAAATGAAGAATTCTAGAATCATAATAACGCTGTTTTTATGTCTTTTTGTTTCTTTGGGCCTTTATGCTCAGAACGAGAAAGACAAGGCTGGACACATCAATCCGGAAGATATGCAGATAGATATGGACAATCCTACTTTCGTTCCGATGGTGAAAGTGGGAAAGTGCCTTGATAAAGGCGACAGTATCCAGTATGTGGAGATGAACTATGTATATGTATTTCCGCAGTTGACATTCAAGGATGCGCGTCAGGCTCAGGCGTATAACCGTTTGGTATATAATGTGAAGAAAGTGTTGCCTATCGCCAAGGAGGTCAATCAGATTATTCTTGAGACTTACGAATATCTTGAGACATTGCCGAATAAGAAAGCCAAGGATGCCCACATGAAGAAAGTGGAAGAGAGTATCCGGAAAGAGTATACGCCGAGAATGAAGAAACTTACTTATTCACAAGGTAAACTGCTTATCAAATTGGTGTATCGTGAATGCAACTCTTCGTCTTATGATATCATCAAGGCATTTATGGGACCCATACGTGCCGGTTTCTGGCAGGCTTTTTCTTGGGCATTTGGAGCCAGTTTGACTAAGACTTACGATCCGAACGGAACTGACCGCCTTACCGAACGCATCGTTTTGATGGTTGAGGCTGGACAGTTGTAAATTACAGTGTCAGCAACGGATATTATTTACTACGGTCGATTTTCCATTTACCGTCATGCCCTGTTTTCAGACTTACTGTTTCTTTGTTTTTAGTACCGTTGCCGTATTCAAGTTCAATGTCTACGGAAGCTGAATATTCCTTTACATCTTGGGATATAACATGATATTTCTTGATGCCGCCGAGCGGTGCGATGGTACTGGTGTATTCATTCTCAAGAATTCGCGCAGCGGATTTTTCTTGTTGTTTCAATACTTCTCCCTGATAGTCTTCATCGAAATCCAAAAGGTCAACATAACCGGTGAAATCTTTGTTCTGGAGGCATTTTATGGACGCTTTCGCTATTCCCACAGGGGTATTGTCTACACAACTGCTTAGTACTGTCAATACAAAGCAGACTAAAAAGCAATTTATAATTTTTTTCATTGTAGTTTGAGTGGTTTTTGGTATAAGTCTTATTTTTCTGAGTAGAGTACCTGTATTACAGTTTGTCCTACGGCTTTCATCGTGTTTTTGTCTATATGTGCCATGTCGTCACTTACGGTATGCCATGTAGGTCCGAAACTGCTCTGCTTACAGTCTGGATAATATGGGATGATATCTATTGTCGGTATATTTGCTTTCTTATTGATAGGAATATGATCGTCGGTAATCATACCACCTTCGCCCGTAGGGAAATAACTGCCATAACCTATGGCGCTGGCTGCGTTCCATACCTTGTCTACAATAGTTTGGGCAAATTGTTTCGACATTCCTTCCTGATAGAACTGTGCACCCTGACCGCCTACCATGTCCAATAGTATGCCATATCTTGCCTCGTATCCTTTCTTGTGAGGGTTTGATGCCCAATATTGAGCTCCCAAAGCCCAACTGTCGCCATCGTCCTGCTCATTGCTCCATTGCGGAGTGCCCCAGTCTTCTGCGTCAAGACAGATGAAGTCAACACCGATGTTCAGTTTTTTATCATGATTGATGATACGCGCCATTTCCATCATGACAGCGACACCGCTGGCTCCGTCGTTGGCAGCCATCACAGGTTTCTTATGGTTTTTCTTGTCAGGGTCATTATCTGCCCATGGTCTACTGTCCCAATGGGCACAGATCAGTATTCTTGTCGTCAGTTCGGGTTTATAACTGGCGATAATATTGGTCGAAGCCAGTTTCGTACCGTCATATCCTGCCAGTGTCGCTTTCTGAGGTGTCACAGTCATGCCAAAAGCCTTGAATTTACTGATGATATATTGTTCGCACTGGTCGTGGGCGCTACTGTTCATCACGCGCGGACCAAAATCACATTGAGTCTTACAATAGGCATAAGCACTGTCTGCGTCAAATGATGGACCCACAGGCGCAGAAGAGATGTCTTCTGTGTTGTCAGTTGCCGAGTCACTGCTTATTAGACTGTTCCAGTTTAATAATGAACAAATGATAGCTATGATAATTGCCGAACACACGATAATTAATGTTTTCTTCTTCATGACTTTTTGCTGCTTTGTATCAGACTCATCACTTTGAGCCAGTTACCACCCCATATTTTCTCAATGTCTTTCTTGTTATAACGGCGCTCCATCAGTTTACGTGTAAAGTTGATCAGTTCGGAAGAGTCAGCCAGTCCCTTTACACCGCCGTCGCCATCAAAGTCTGTGCCCAGACCGACGTGGTCGATACCCATGATCTTTATGGCATGGTCCAGATGCTCCATCGCATCCATGATAGTTGCCTCGCCTTCCTTTTTTAAGAAACCGTGGTATAATGTAATATGGGCCACACCGCCTTTCAAGGCAAGCGCATGCATCTGTTCGTCGGAAAGGTTGCGTGGAACATCACACAATACCCTCGAACTGCTGTGGCTGCATACAATAGGTGTGCGACTGATATCCAGAGCATCATAGAAACTCTTCTCGTTGGCATGACTCAGGTCTACCATGATACCGCAGTCATTCATCTCCTCAATCACCTTCGCACCGAATCTGCTTACACCATTATGAGTATTACACCCACGGGCACTGTCGCAAATATCATTGTCACCATTGTGGCACAAGGTGATATAGACTACACCTCGTTGAGCGAAATATCTAACATTGGATATATCCCCGTTAAGAGCAAGACCGTTCTCAATACCCAGTATGATGGATTTGCGGTTGTTGCGTTTATCTTCGTATATTTCTGCAGGTGTACGGGCAATGCTCAGATATTCCTTGTTTTTGTCTGCTATCTCTTCTATCTTGTCAAAAATAAGGTCGGCATACTGTCTTGGACCGTCTACATCGAATTCCACTTTTGATGAGAAAGTCTCGCCCAGTTTGGGCTGTGGCAGATATGCAGCCATGATTACCGCATCCTGCTTACCTTCCGTCATCTTGTGCAAGTCTACTAATATTCTACTGTCACGTTGGTCGAAGTGCACTCCTTGGGGGAAGAACATCGGTGTGTCGCAATGTGTGTCAAGAGTGAGAATCTGTCGGTGAATCTCTTTCGCTTCATTGAAACTCCTTGCTTCACCAATGAGCCATTCGAAGAGAGGTTTGCCGTTGTCAAGCCATTCAGGATGCCATTGCACACCCATCAGAGACTTGTATTCTGTACTCTCTACGGCCTCTATCACACCGTCTGCCGCTCTGGCTGTAACCTTGAATTTATCACCTGGTTCGCCTAAGGCCTGATGATGAAAAGAGTTGACGTATATTTTCTCTTTATCATATAAAGAGTACAAAATGGAATCTTTAATGATTTCAACAGAGTGGGTGGCTTCGTATCTGTCTGCATCCTGACTATGCTTAATCAGTCCCGTAGTATCACCGATATCCTGTCGTATTTTTCCACCTAGTGCGCCCACCAGTGTCTGTATACCGCGGCAGATGCCGAGAATAGGGATCTGACGGTTATAAGCCAGACGGACGGTAAGAAGTTCGGGCAGGTCTCGTTCGGCATTGATACCATGCAGTTTCGTGGAAGGCTCCTCCTTTACCCAAAGAGGATTGATGTCACCACCGCCGCTGAGCAGAAGACCGTCGATATTCTCAAGTGTATTGAGAATAACATTCTTATCGTTTACAGGAGGAATAATAACAGGTGTGCCCCCTGCTTCTATTACTGCTTTGTAATAACGTTCAGACAACTTGGCGCTTTGTTCGTCATAGTTGCCTGTTATACCGATGATAGGCTGTTTTTCAGCTTCAGGGTAAGTCGCATAGATATCATTCAGATGCGACTGCAGATCATACGATTCCATTAGCTCTTTTTTATCGTCATTTATCTAGTTCTACGGGAATTTCACGTCTCAGACTTTGTTCAAGGGAAATCAGTGTCTCAGTGGCAACGACACCTGGAATATCCTGCAATTGTCCGTTGAGCAGGAACATTAGTTGTTCATTATCCTTGGCGTATAGTTTTACGAGCATCGTATACGGACCGGTGGTAAAGTGACATTCCACTATTTCAGGAATTTGTCTGATTCTTTCTACCACGTCATTATACATACTGCCTCGTTCGAGTGTGATTCCTACATAAGTGCATGTGGAATATCCCAAACTTTTAGGATTTACATCGAATCCGCTACCTGTGATTACACCATTATCCATAAGATGTTGTACGCGTTGATGAATGGCTGCACGTGAAACACCGCATTCTGCTGCTACATCTTTAAAAGGGATACGTGCGTTTTTAGACAAGATACTTAGTATCTTTTTGTCAAGGTTGTCGATTTTGTCCATTTCTAATTCTATATTTTGTTGTTTTTATATTCATTAAGTTGCAAATAGTTAGCAAAAGTAGACATTTTTATTGAAAAGTGCAACTATTTGACAATGGAAAATATGAAAAAATGCCAAATTGCATATTAAAATGTCGTAAATATAAAAAATCCCTGCATTTTTATAATGCAGGGATTGATTTATAAATTAATAATTATCTGTTATTTTTTCTTAGCGTTTTTCGCAGCTTTGGCGTTAGCTTTTGCTTCTTTAGTTTTGCTGTCTTTGGCGTTAGCGGTATTTTCAACCTTTGCTTTAGCTTCAGGATTGATTTCAACAAGTTCCACCGTGAATACCAATGCACTGAAAGGTTTTATTTGTCCAGCTTCACGTTCTCCGTAAGCCAGTTTGTACGGTATGAACAACTGCCATTTACTACCTACCTGCATCTTGGTCAGGGCTTCCGTCCATCCTTTGATTACCTGATTGGCACCAAATGTGGTTGTACCGTCACCACGTTTATATGAACTGTCAAATTCAGTACCGTCTATCAGTTTTCCTTCATATTTTACTTTTACCTTATCGGTTTCTTTAGGTGAAGCACCAGTTCCGTTTACGAGAATCTTGTATTGTAGTCCATCAGGTAGTACCACGACACTGTCTTTCTTGGCATTGGCAGCCAGAAAATCCTCACCGGCCTTACGGTTTGCGCCATATAGTTTCTCTGTTTTGGCAGCTTTGTCTGCTTCCATCTTTTCTTTGAAATACTTTTCGGCTACCTTTGATGTCATCAATGTGTTGTTGTTCAACAAAGCATCTTCGAAACCTTTGTAGAATACTTCCTTGTTGATGGAGTCGGGCGTATCCTTAAACTGTGCCGACATATTTGGCAACATCTGTCTTGATACCTGACTTGCTATCTGCAGACCGGTTGCATAAGCAGTGAATTTAGGATCTTTGCCCTTTTCCACTGCTTCCTTGAAACCGCGGACAAAGTCTGCCATGTAAGCAGTGTCAACACCATTCTGCTGCTGAATGAAAGGCACCAGACCTTGCGTCATCGCCTTACCAGCTGCATAACTTACAGAATCGATAGAAGAATTTAATTTTAAAGCTGTCTCAACAGGAATCTTCTGTACCTGTTTCTTCTTTGCGCCTCCGGCTACAACAGAAGAAGCACCCGCCATTACAGCGAGTGCCAATATAATTACCTTTTTCATATTTAGATATAAAAATTACTTACCTTTAGAGACCAGTCCAGCCTTATCTATAGAGAGCAGTTCAATCTTAAATATCAAAGCTGAGAAAGGTTTGATCTGTCCCTGCTCACGCTCACCATAAGCGAGTTCTGCCGGAATGTAAACTTCCCATACAGATCCTACAGGCATGTGTGTGATAGCTTCTGTCCAACCTTTAATAACCTGATTAGCACGCAGTGTGAGAGGTTGATTGCGTTTGTAAGAACTATCAAATACTTTACCATCGATTGTTCTGCCTTCATAGTTACATGTTACCATAGATGTATCCTTAGGAATATCTCCAGTACCTTCTTTGATTACACGATACTGTACACCACCGGGAAGAGTCTTTACACCAGCCTTCTTAGCATTGGCAGCGAGGAATTTCTCACTGGCAGCCTTGTTGCCGCTGTACTGTTTCATCATATTCTTTGCCTTGATCTGCTGCATCTTCATCTGAGCCATTGTGTTGGCCTGCTCAACAGTCATAATTCCCTTTTTGCCAGTTGTTCCAGAGATAAATCCGGCCATGAAGTTCTTGAGGGAGATAGTCTTTGTAGAATCCTCACCGAATACTTCGTGGTTGATACCTTTAACCATCTGATTAGAGATCTGCTGACCAATCTGAATACCAGCATAGTAGGCTGCCTTCTTCTTGTCGTCACCAGCGTTGGCACCTTCGTTCAGACCTTTGATAAATTCGTCCATGTAAGTAGTATCTACGCCAAGACGTTCTACCAGATACTGTTTCAGACCCTGAGTCTGAGCCATACCGATAGCGTAACTCATTGAGTCTACATCATTCTTAAGGTCGGCCTTAGGAGTGGAATTTCCGCAGGATGTGAACGCTGCGGCTGCAATAGCCATTACGGCTACGATGCTTAACTTTTTCATTTAATTCAGTATTATTTTTTAGTTATTTTACTTCAATTAATTCAACATCAAAGATGAGTGCTGCGAATGGAGGTATAGAGCCGCCTGCTCCCGTTTCACCATATCCCAGTGTGTAAGGGATGAAGAAACGGTATTTGGCACCCTCCTGCATCAGTTGCAGACCTTCTGTCCATCCTGCTATCACTTGATTGAGCGGGAATGTAGCCGGTTCGCCGCGCTGTATACTGCTGTCGAACATGGTACCGTCTACGAGCATTCCCTCATAGTGGCATTTCACATTGTCGGTAGCTTTCGGCTTTTTGCCGTTACCTTCTTTGATTACTTTGTATTGTAGTCCGCTAGGCAGAGTTACCACACCATCTTTCTTTGCATTTTCTGCAAGGTATTTCTCTCCTTCTGCCTTCGCCGCTTTGCCTTTTTCGGCACTGGCGACTTTTTGCTTAGCTTCTTGTTCCGCGAAGAAATCCTGTACGATTGTTTGCGCATCCTGATTAGACACTTTGAGCTCATTGCCGGCTATCACATCCTTAATGGCTGTTGCGAAGTCGTCAATGTTCAGACTGCCTGCACCCATCTGTGCCAATTGGCGTCCGATGCCTAATCCCAAGGCGTAACTTAATTTATCCATTTCCTTTTTTATTAGTTAATTTGTAAATATCGTGCAAAGTTAATATTAAAAATTGGAAGAATTGCGATAACTTGCTAGTTTTAACAAACTTTCGAATATTAGATGACGAATGATTTGTAAAAAACTACGTTATTTATTTTGTTCTGTCTTTGAAATACCCTATCTTTGCCATTGTATTTAATTTTGTTTGAATAATGAAAAAGATCGTAGTGTTGACTGGTGCAGGTATGTCTGTGGAGAGTGGACTGAGCACTTTCCGCGATGCCGGTGGTTTGTGGGAGAATTACCCTGTACAGCAGGTGGCATCCCACGAGGGTTGGGAGGCCGACCCCACATTGGTGACTAATTTTTATAATATGCTCCGCAAAAAACTGTTGGCAGCCCTTCCTAACGAGGGACATCGGTTGGTGGCTAAGTTGCAGGAAAAATATGACGTGACGGTCGTTACGCAGAATGTGGATAATCTGCATGAGATGGCTGGCAGTAAGGATGTGATACATCTGCACGGTGAACTGATGAAGGTCTGTTCCAGTCGCGATCCCTATAATCCTCATTTCATCCAGACACTTACTGCCGACAATCCGGAGGTCGTGCCGGGCACAAAGGCAGGCGACGGCAGTCTATTGCGACCATTTATCGTCTTTTTCGGCGAGAGTGTGCCGATGATAGAACCGGCTGCTGCCGAAGCTCAGAAAGCTGACATGTTCATTATTATCGGTACATCGCTGAATGTATATCCTGCTGCCGGATTGGTACAATATGTAGACCCGGCAGTCCCTGTATATCTGATAGACCCCAAACCGGTGATGGCAGGCGGTTATCATAAGGTGACGCAGATCACGAAAGGTGCCTCGGAAGGAATGAAGGAACTTTGTGAGAAACTAATGGCAGAAGAGTAATATGAAAGCGGAAAATGAAAAAAGGGTAGAGAGAGCTGTCCAACTGTTTAAGAAGGGATTCAACTGTGCACAGTCGGTCACGGCAGCCTTCGCCGATATCTATGGTTATACAGAAGAGCAAGCCCTGAAGATGAGTGCTGGTTTCGGCGGCGGTATCGGTAGAATGCGTCAGACTTGTGGCGCGTTTTGCGGTGCTACTATTTTGGCAGGACTTGACTGTGGTGTTACTGATGGAGCCGACCGGCAGGGTAAATCGGATAATTACAAGGTCGTACAAGACATGGCAGATAAGTTTAAGACTGAAAACGGTTCACTGATTTGTGCCGACCTACTGGGACTGAACGGTCCGATACCCAAAGAAATGAGCAGTCCTGAGGCTGCAGAGCGTACCCCCGAATATTACAAGACCCGTCCGTGCGCACAGAAGGTGGAGTGTGCAGCTCGCATATATGCCGAATATCTGGAAAGTAAAAACCAATAAACCATTGATAAATGAAAAACATCCTATTGCCAGTCTTAGCCATGGCTTTTTACTGTACCCAAAGTCAGGCACAGAAGATACCCTTGGTATATAACGTAGAGAATACTGCGGCAACTTTCCCTGCTCCAATTATGCCCTCTATTGACAAATTGCCCAAGAAATGTGCTCTCCCTGATCCATTGCTGTTCTCGGATGCGAGCGGTCGTGCGCGGAAATTCAAAGACTGGAAGAAACGTCGTGGTGAGATAGCCTGTGAAATCCAGCATTATGAGATAGGTGAAAAACCTGTCGTAAATATGGACAACATCGATGCTTTTATGAACGGAGATACGCTGACTGTCAAGACTACTGTCAACGGCAAGTCTATGATTCAGACAGCAGTTATCATCTATCCTTCCGGTGGTAAAGCACCATACCCTCTGATGATTGGTGCCGACCAGATATCACTTCCACGTGAATTGATTACCGGTCGGCATATAGCCTATATGAATTTCTCATCCAAGCAGGTAAACGGTTATTCGCAGTTTCGCGCTGTCGGTTCACGTGGCACGTATCCTTTCGACTCTCTTTATCCCGCACTTGTCAACAATGGAGCTTATAGCGAATGGGCATGGGGATTCAGTAGACTACTTGACGGACTGCAAAAACTGGGGTCGGCGGTTACAAAGATAGACATGAAACATATAGGTGTAACCGGTTGTTCGTATGCAGGCAAGATGGCACTATTCTGCGGAGCCTTTGATGAGCGTGTGGCTCTGACAATTGCCCAGGAGCCTGGTGGTGGCGGTGCCGCTGCATGGCGTGTATCGCGTGCCCATAACCGTGATTATCCTAAAGAGGATGCCTGGGAAGATCTGGACAAGACAGACTACAATTGGTTTATGAAAAGTCTGAAAGAAACGTATGGTCAGGACAATACATTCTATCTTCCATACGATCATCACGAATTGGCAGCGCTATGTTGCCCCCGGGCTCTATTGATGCTAGGCAATCCCGACTACAGATGGTTGGCCGACGGTTCCGGTTATATATCCATGATGGCTGCCCGTAAAGTGTGGCAACAGTATGGAATAGAAGACAGATGCGGATTTTCCATTGTCGGAGGTCATGGCCATTGCCAACTGCCTGAGGCGCAATATCCAGAGGTAGGTGCCTATCTTGATAAATATCTGTTAGGTATCGATACCGTTTCCACAAACAATGTGTGTAAAGCCTCCGATTATCAGAAAGGCGGCAGTCGTGCCACAGCATTGGAAGAACTGGGACAATGGATTGATTGGTAGTTGTACTTAAGTGCGAAAAAATGTGGTAAAAAGTTCGTTTTATATGCGAATTTATGTATCTCTGCAACAGAAACAAGTGCTAAAAAGTGTTGATAATGGTAATATTTATATGCTGAAAATTGTAGCCAAGATATGGAAATGTTTGTTTTATAGGAACTTACGAAGTGGAAAGAAAAAAACGACAGGAAACCTCTCGTCTTGACCTCATTTTTGGGAACTAATCTGGCATTGAAAGCAGTACGCTATTCCATGCTTTCGTATCGTGAACAGGGGCAACTCCTCTGTGTTCCTCTGTATGCTGTATAGCAGTTTTTTTGTGCCGTGCTTCTTCTCTACTATTTTTTTCCGTTTTATACCTCCATCCTCCACCAAATAGGCTATGTCTCTTTGTATCGTTCTGATAATTAACTATTTGCGAAAAATGGTGTACTCCAGAACCTCCACCAAACCTCCACCTATCCTCCACCCGAAAACCAACGATTTTGTCAACCGTATCTGAGAATAAGACAAAAAGTAGTCAACTGAAATCAAAAATTACTGGAATAATTTTATCTACTGAAGTCTTGTAGACATGTTACACCACCGTTGTAGACATGTTACCGCACCGCTGTAGAGTGTTTACACCACCGCTGTAATGTTGTTACGGCACCGCCGTAATGTGTTTACGAGGGTGCTGTGTAAACACATTACAGAAGCGTTCCGTAAAATCTATGACTGAAATATTACAATGTGACCGTCTTATGACGACCGATTAACGTTCTGTCAGCCTGAATCTTGGTGATGTTTCTTTGTCGTTTGTTGGCGTTCCCTGTTTAGTGAAACCCTTATAAGCAGGAGGGTAGCGACGTTGTGACGTTTTTATTAAGAAAATAAAATAGTTGAAGGCAGTTTCGGGTAATCTTTTATGGTTTCAAATCATTTGTATCGTTATTCTTCTATCGCTTGAATATCGCCCGTGTCGTCTATCTGCGGCAGTGGATTCTTATTGCTTTGTTTGGCCCCCAACTTTTGCAGTTTGGCGCATGTCTGTAAGATGCTCTGGCCTTTCACGTCCAGTTTCTTCTCACCGTCATCATAAGCTTTTTGGGCTTTCGTAATGGCTTCGCCGATAGATTGATAGTTTTTCATAAACTTACCTACACGGTCGAGCATCTCATTGGCCAGTTCGTACACCTTCTCGTGATTCTGTGCCTGGGCTACCTGCGTCCATGTCATACTGATGATACGGAGGGCGGCGAACATGGTCTGTTCGTCGGCAATATAGACATTGCTTTCCATCGCATTGCGCCATAAGTCGGGTTCAGAATTGATGGCAGTCCACAGGGCACCGGTGTTGGGCACGAACATGATGACATAGTCCATCTTTACTTTCGGCGCTCTGATATATGACGAATAATCTTTGGCCGACAATTCTTTGACATGTGCTTTGATACTGTCGATATGGGCTTTCAGATATTTATTGCGGTCTTCATCGGTCTCGGCGTTGACATAGTCGTAAAAGGCGGTAAGAGATACTTTCGAATCTACGATAATCTCGCGGTTGCCTGTGAGATGAATCATGACATCGGGAATCATCCTATGTCCCTCTTCGGATATCACTTTGCTTCCGTTGTTCTCTTTGATGTATTCCTGTACATCGAAATTTTCGCCCTCGATAAGTCCGTGGTCTTCGAGCATCTTGGCTAGAACCTGTTCGCCCCAGTTGCCTTGTATCTTGGTCTTGTGCTTTAATACATTGGCTAGTTCGTCGGCACTGGTCTTCGCAGCTTCGCTGTGTTTCATCAGGTCTTCCAGTTTTACTTTCATCTCACTGCTCATAGCTGTCTGTCTCAGCGCACTGTCGTTCATCGCCTGTTTCATCTTGTCTATCGTCTCGCGCAGTGGGTTTACGATTTGACCGAGATTGTTGCTGCTGGCATCGGTGAATTCCTTCTGCCGCTGTTTCAGCATCTCATCGGTGGCTGTCTTCATTTCGGCCGAAACTTTTTTCATTGTCTCGTCGAAACGTTCCTGCAAATTGTCGATAGATTCCTTGTGGCGGGTCTCCTGGGCTGCGAGGGCATCCTTGCAGGCCTTGTCTTTTGCCTCCAACAGTTCATTACAGTGCTTTTCGGCATCCGCCTTGGATGTATTCATCTGCGCTTTGAGAACTTCTGTCTGTGTAATCAGTTCCTGTTTCTTACCGCGTGATGCAAGAATGCCGATAATGAGGCCTAAAATCAGACCAATGATGATGCCGACGATGATTTCCATGATTTTTTCCTATGATAAATTTGTTTGTTGCAAAGATAGTGAAAAATATTTGTAATCATGATGTGAAATACAAATTAAACATTATCTTTGTTGCCGAATCAATACATATAAGGTTATGATAGACATAAGAAAACTGATTGCCGACACTACTGAGTTTTTCGCCGGAGATGCGAAACGGATTCAACATTTCATTAAGGTTCGTTCGTTGGCCAACCTCATAGGTGGTGGCGAAGGTATGACGGACAATGAACTGAATGTGCTTGATGCCGCCGCGGTGGTGCATGATGTAGGTATCAGACCGGCCGAGGAAAAGTACGGACGGTGTGATGGTAAATTACAGGAGAAGGAAGGACCGGCTGTGGCTCGCCCATTGTTGGAGGGGTGCGGCGCTACGGAGGAGCAGATTGACAGAATCTGTTTCCTGATAGCTCATCATCACACGTATAGTGATATGAATGGACTTGACTATCAGGTGCTTGTTGAGGCCGACTATCTTGTGAATATCCTTGAGGACGGAATAACCAATCTAAACCCACTAAGAGAAAAAATCTTCCGAACAAATACCGGAAAGTTCTTCTTAGACTGGATGTATATGGATCTCGAGGACCTGAACAAGAACAAGTAGATGGAACAGGATGAGATAGAAGACGAGTTTGTGCAGAAAATGACTGATGACTATTATAAGGGTGACTTGGCTGCTTACCCTTATTTTGGCGAGTATATCAGATGGAAAAAGGGTGATGTGGCATGGCCTATCATGGACAGGCATACAGCCCAGGATATTATTAATAAGGTGACGGAGGAAATAGACAAATTCGTCACGCTGAGTCCTATGGCTATGTTTAGCAGGCATGCCAAAGATAATGATATCATAGACCATTATGACAAATATGGCGACAATAGATTTGTTGTTGCCTATCTGTCTGAATTGCTGCAAGACTATACACAATTGCTGCAGGATGGCTATTTCGATTGATACTTCGAATATATGATGCGGTTATAATCAAAATATAAAATTAAGATGAGAATAAAATATTTACTATTTGGAATGATGATGCTTTGCTCTGTTGGAGTAAAAGCACAGGATGATAACAACGCTCATGCACAGTTGAACGCTGCCGATGAAAAAATTGCCGAGTTGCGCGCTAAAATAGCTGAAATGAAAGAGCAGAGCAGACCGATACTGCCTATCACTATCCTATTCAGTGCTGGCAAGGCTGTCATTGACAACACTCAGACTACGGCTTTGGGAATGATTGCCGGTTATATCAAGAAGAATCCGGGTATCAAGATACTTATCAAGGGGTATACGTCTACGGAGAAGAAAGACATGATAAACCCTGACTTGTCGGGTCTGCGTGCCAATACGATAAAGAACGAACTGATAGACAAATATGGCGTGGATGCTTCAGCACTGGAGGCGAAGGGCATGGGGGCTACCGATAAACTGTATGGTGAACTGGAATTCAACCGTGTAGTGACTTTCTCGGATATGTCTAAATAAACTTATATAATCTGAAAACGAAAAGCGAAGTGCCCGTTATGGATACTTCGCTTTTATTGTATAAATGGATTGACGTTTATGCTTCCCGTTGTTTGGTACCCATACGGGCTTCCACAACATTTACTACATAATCGCCCAGTTTTTCACATTCGCTGATAATGTCCATATACATGGTACCTATAGAATAGGTGTACTCGTGACTGTTGATGTCGTTGATATTCTCGCTCTTCAACTGATTGCGGTAGTTATTGATTTCGTTTTCGATGTTGAAGGAACGGTTGGCATCCAGATTATCCTTACGTCCGCTGAGCAGAACGTTCATCTGGGTAAGACTGTCGTCTGTGAGTTCAAACATCTGATGGATATGTTCTATTTGCTTCTCGGTGAATTCTTCTTTGCCTTTCAGTCTTCTGTTGATAGTACGTGCCACATTGTAACAACTGTCGCCGATACTCTCTATCTCGGATATCTCACGGAGCATGGCACGTATCTTCGCCTTCGTTTCAACACTCAGGTGGGCATCACTCACGTTATCCAGATAATTGGCTATCTCTATCTCCATATTATCACTGATGTTCTCGTATTTCTCGATACGGGTGAAGAGTTTTACGAAAGCGGTCTCGTCTTTGATCTCAAGCAGTTCACGTACAAAAACGAACATACGTTGGATACGTTCACCGAAGTTGGTTATTTCTTTTTGTGCCTCCAGTACAGACAACTCCGGGGTCTCCATAAAACCACCAGTGACGAAGCGCAGACGGAAGTCGTCTTCATCCTCAGTCTTACGAGGTTTGATAATCTTGCATACTATCTTTTCTATCTGAGGTATAAACCAAATCAGAATAAACGTATTTGACACATTAAACGTGGTGTGGAATGCCGCCAGTACAAAAGAAAGTACAGCCTTGTTGGTAACATGCGACGGGTCGCATACACCGACGAAACTACATACCATATTAACAAAAGGATGGAAAATACATAATACCCATATTACGCCGAAGACATTGAAGAACATGTGGGCGAAAGCCGCACGGCGAGCTTGCGTGTTGGCGGTGAGGGCGGCTATGTTTGAAGTAACGGTGGTGCCGATATTCTCGCCCATAACGAGAGCGATACCTTGGTAGATAGGAAGCACACCGCTGGAACAGAGTATCATCGTGATGGCCATAATGGCAGCCGACGACTGTACACACATCGTCATCACACTGCCGATAAGCAGAAATACGATGGTGGTGAGAAAACTGTTAGGATCGAATGATGCGAAGAACTTTAATACCGGAGCATCGTGGGCGAGGTCCATATCTATACCGGTCTGCCTTAATATGCCCAGACCAAGGAACATAAAAGATATACCAAATAAAAAATCGCCGACATTCTTGCGCTTTTTGCTATATATAAGAATGATGGCGATAAAAAATGCTGGCCAGACGAAATCGGTAACATTGAATGAGAACCCGGCACTCATAATCCATGCCGTAAGAGTCGTTCCGATGTTGGCTCCCATGATGACCGATATCGCTTGCGCCAATGTAAGCAGTCCGGCGTTGACGAACGATACCGTCATAACGGTGGTGGCAGTAGATGACTGAACAGAAGCGGTAACCAAAGTTCCTGTAAGCACTCCGAATAGACGGTTGGTGGTCATCGCCTGCAACACGTGTCGCAACTGCGATCCTGCCATCTTCTGAAGACTTTCACTCATGGATTTCATTCCATACATCAGGAGTGCGAGTGAACCAATAAGTTTAAAAAAAATCCAAATCGACATATTTTTTTCTAATTAATTGCGTAATTGTTGTTGTGTACTGTTTATTTTGAGTATCTTTACAAACGTTTAATTATAATATTGTAACAAAAATGGAACAAGTAATACAAATCCGTTGCAAAAATAATAAAAAAATTAAAGATGTGCGCATCGGAAGCACACTTTTTGAGATATTCAATGAATTTAATTTAGATATGCCCTTCGGACCAGTCAGTGCAAAAGTGAATAATAAGGTGGAAGGACTTCACTATCGGGTGTACCACCATAAAGATGTGGAATTTCTGGATTTACACTCGTCATCCGGTTCGAGAACTTACACGCGTTCGCTGTTCTTTGTACTGTGTAAAGCCGTTGAGGAACTGTTTCCTGACGGGAAGGTGGTAATTGATATACCTGTGTCTAACGGATATTATTGTAATCTGCACATAAGCAGACCTCTCACGACAATGGATGTGGATATGATCAGAAGAAAAATGCAGGAGATCATTGATGCAAAAATGCCTTTCGTACGCAGGGAATGCACGACGGAAGAGGCCATCAAATTGTTTGCCGAACGCGGGCTGGACTCAAAGGCTAAATTGCTGAGAAGTGTGGGTTCGTTGTATACAAATTATTATGAATTGGGCGGAAGCATTGATTATTTCTATGGTTCATTGCTTGTAAACACTTCCCAACTGAAATTGTTCGGTGTGGAAAAATATTTCGACGGTATACTTCTCCGCATCCCTTCTTTGAAAGATCCTTCAAAATTGGGCGAACTTCTACATCAGGAAAAGATGTTTGAAATCTTCAAAGAGCACCATAAGTGGCAGAATATCATGGGCGTCAGTACGATAGGTGATGTCAACGAGGCTGTGAAAGCGGGCTACTCTTCTACTTTGATTAATGTGTCGGAGGCTTTGCAGGAGAAAAAAATAGCTCAGATTGCAGATGATATTTCCAGTAGAGAGGGCGTAAAGGTCGTGTTGATAGCTGGCCCGTCATCAAGCGGTAAGACTACATTCAGCAAACGGTTGTCTATTCAACTGATGGCGTGCGGTAAGAAACCGATTCCAATTTCTCTGGATGATTATTTTCTGGACAGGGAGATGACACCGAAAGACGAGAATGGTGATTATGACTTTGAAAGTCTATATGCTCTCAATATACCTCTATTCAATGAACAGTTGAATGCCTTGCTTGACGGTATGGAGGTCGAATTACCGAAATATAATTTTCAAAACGGGAAAGGGGAGAAGAGTGGAAGAAAACTGAAACTGCAGGATGATAACATCTTGATTCTCGAAGGTATTCACGCACTGAACCCAAATCTAACTTATGAGGTGCAGGAAGACAGAAAATATAGAATATATGCGTCTGCCCTTACAACCGTATTGCTGGATACGCACAATTATATTCCTACGACAGATAACCGTCTGTTGCGCCGTATCGTGCGTGACTATAAATATAGAGGTGTAAGTGCACAGGAGACGATACGCAGATGGCCTAGCGTGAGAGCAGGTGAAAACAAATGGATATTCCCTTATCAGGAAAATGCGAATGCGATGTTCAATACTGCTATGCTTTTTGAATTGTCTGTATTGAAAGCACAGGCTGAACCATTGTTGGAACTGGTGCCGGAAAGTGCTGATGAATATTCGGAAGCTTATCGACTTCGTAAATTCCTTAGTTACCTGCAGCCTGTACCGAACAAGCAATTGCCTCCTACATCATTACTGAGGGAATTCTTGGGCGGCAGTTCGTTTAAGTATTGACACAGTGCATATATATGCGATTAAACTTTTTGCGTTTTGAATAAATATTAAATTGTGATTTTGTCAAATTGCATTTAAAACCTTGTTTTTTATTTCAATATGCAAATATTGGGATGTATTTTCGAGAAAAATGCAAGAAAATAGATTTTTTGGCAATTATTTCTCGATAAAGTGATTTTTATTCAAAAACATTTTGTTATGTCGATAAACTTTCCGAACTTTGCACGTCGAATACGTATGGTATGTAATTTATCCATTTAGAAGGATTAAAAAGATTTAGTTATGGCAGAAAAATTGGAAGTTAAGGAGTTGGACCAAGTTGTTGTCCGCTTCTCTGGTGATTCCGGTGATGGTATGCAACTAGCCGGAAACATTTTCTCTACGGTATCTGCTACCGTAGGTAACGGTATCTCAACATTCCCGGATTATCCCGCAGATATCCGCGCCCCGCAGGGATCGTTGACAGGCGTTTCAGGATTTCAGGTACACATCGGTGAAGGCAAGGTTTATACTCCTGGAGACAAATGTGATGTACTGGTCGCAATGAATGCCGCTGCACTCAAAACTCAGTATAAATATTCAAAACCTCAGGCTACTATCATTATCGATACAGATAGTTTCGGTCCTAAGGATCTGGAAAAGGCTCAATTTAAGAGCGAAGATTATCTGGGTGAAATGGGTATAGATGCCGATCGTGTCGTAGCTTGTCCTATCACTAAGATGGTAAAGGATTGTCTGGCAGATACTGGTATGGATAACAAGTCTATACTCAAATGCCGTAACATGTTTGCACTCGGACTGGTATGCTGGTTGTTCAACCGCGACTTGGACCTTGTCGCCAATTTCCTGAGAGAGAAATTCGCTAAAAAGCCAGCTATTGCTGAAAATAATATAAAGGTGGTAAATGCCGGATATGACTATGGACACAATGTTCATGCTTCTGTTCCTGCTACATATAGAATTGAGTCTAAATCTAAGATCAAAGGCCGTTATATGGATATCACCGGTAACAAGGCTACAGCATACGGTCTGATAGCTGCTGCCGAGAAGGCTGGACTGAAATTATATCTCGGTTCTTATCCTATCACTCCTGCTACGGATGTTCTTCATGAACTGGCTAAGCATAAGAGTTGTGGTGTTATCACCGTACAGTGTGAAGATGAAATTTCCGGATGTGCAAGTTCTGTAGGTGCTGCTTTTGCTGGTGCTTTGGCTGCCACATCTACATCGGGTCCAGGAATCTGTCTGAAATCAGAGGCTATCAATCTGGCTGTCATAGACGAGTTGCCATTGGTGATTCTGGATGTTCAGCGTGGTGGTCCTTCAACAGGACTTCCTACAAAGAGTGAACAGACCGACTTGTTGCAAGCGCTATATGGACGTAACGGAGAATCTCCAATGCCAGTTATCGCTGCAACCAGTCCTACCGACTGTTTTGATGCAGTATATGCAGCATCAAAGATTGCTCTGGAACATCTTACACCAGTTATCTTACTTACAGATGCTTTTATAGCAAACGGTTCTGCCGCATGGAAGTTGCCTACCATAAAGTCTCTTCCTGAGATACATCCTCATTATGCGACACCGGAACAAAAGGGGAATTATACTCCATATTTCCGCGATCCGGAAACAAAGGTCCGTTATTGGGCTATACCGGGACAGGAAGGTTATACCCATATTCTTGGCGGTCTTGAGAAAGATGGTAAGACGGGTGCCATATCCACAGAACCTGAAAACCACAATCTGATGGTCCATCTGCGTGCAGAGAAGGTATCCAAAATACCAGTACCGGATGTGGAAGTTGAAGGTGATGCTGATGCTGAATTGCTCATCGTCGGTTTCGGTAGTACTTATGGACATCTTTATTCGGCTATGGAAGAACTGCAAAAGAAAGGTCATAAAGCCGCTCTTGCACAGTTTAAATACATCAACCCACTGCCAAAGAATACAGCAGAAGTATTGATGAAATATAAGAAAGTTGTCGTAGCAGAACAGAATCTTGGACAGTTTGCTGCTTATCTACGCTCAAAAGTTGACGGATTCGTACCTTATCAGTTCAATCAGGTAAAGGGACAGCCTTTCGTCGTAGCGGAATTGACTACAGCTTTCGAAGAGATAATAAAAAAGTAATAACTGATTAAGACAAAGAAAAAATGAGCGAATATACAGCAAATGATTATAAAAAAGGACAACCTCGTTGGTGTCCTGGTTGCGGAGACCATTTCTTCTTGGCATCTCTGCATAAAGCAATGGCAGAAGTTGGAGTTGCTCCTTATCAGACAGCAGTGATTTCTGGTATCGGTTGCTCTAGTCGTCTACCATATTATGTAAATACTTATGCTATGCAGACTGTACATGGACGTGCTGCCGCAATAGCAACGGGTACGAAGGTTGTCAACCCTGATTTGACAGTATGGCAGGTTAGTGGTGACGGTGACGGACTGGCTATCGGTGGTAACCATTTTATCCACGCAATGCGTCGTAATATAGACTTGAATATGATACTTCTCAACAACCGTATTTATGGTTTGACCAAGGGTCAGTATTCACCTACTTCACCACGTGGATTTGTCAGTAAGTCATCTCCTTATGGAACTGTAGAAGACCCGTTCCGTCCGGCAGAACTTTGTTTCGGTGCCCGCGGACATTTCTTCGCCCGTTCCGTTGCTACGGATGCAGCCGGCACAATAGACATTCTGAAAGCAGCCTATTATCATAAAGGTGCAGCCGTCTGTGAAATCATGCAGAACTGTGTGATATTCAATAATGGTGCTTATGATCCTATCTATACGAAGGAGGGCCGTTCAAAGAATGCCATTTATGTGAAGGATGGAGAGCCTTTGGTATTCGGTGAAAACAACGAATTCGGATTGGTACAGGAAGGTTTCGGGCTGAAAGTTGTAAAGATTGGTGAGAATGGTATCACATTGAAAGATATACTTATTCATGATTCACACTGCGAAGACAACACATTACAGTTGAAATTGGCCATGATGGACAATGAGGATGGATTCCCTGTAGCACTCGGAGTTATACGTGATGTTGCAGCACCTACTTATAATGATGCCGTAAATGAACAAATAGAAGAGATTAAGGCAAAGAAGCCTTATCACAACTTCGAAGAACTTCTTGAAACGAATGATACTTGGGAAGTAAAATAATTATTGACTACAATAATAAACGCCGGACTTGATATAAGTCCGGCGTTTTCTTTATATATAATAATTATATTATATCTTGTCTCCGTAACACAAATCTCCCGCGTCACCGAATCCAGGAACGATATATTTGTGCTCATTCATGCCCGGGTCTATAGCCGCACACCATATTGTGGTCTTGTCGTCGGGGAAAGCCTTTTTGATATGTTCAATTCCTTCGGGTGTGGCGATTACACAAGCTACATGGATACGTTTGGGAGCACCTTTGGTAAGAAATGCTTTGTATCCTAATTCCATTGAACCGCCTGTTGCCAACATAGGGTCGGCGATGATCAATGTCTTGCCTTCTATGTTAGGGGTAGCAAGATATTCAACATGGATACCCACTTGTGTATGTTCCATATCAGTATACTCACGGAAAGCACTGACAAATCCATTTCCGGCATGATCGAAGATGTTGAGGAAACCCTCGTGGAAAGGCAGTCCGGCACGGAAGATAGTTGATAGTACAATCTTGTCGATAGGCACATTGACCTTGGCGATGGCCAACGGTGTTTCGATGGCACGTTCCTCATAGTCGAGCGTCTTGCTTATCTCATAAGCCACCATCTCTCCAATGCGTGTAATGTTGTTACGGAACAGCAGACGGTTCTGCTGATAATCTTTGTCGCGAATCTCAGCCAGATACTGGTTGATGATTGTATTCTGTTCGCTTAAATTGATAATTTTCATGATTTATGATGCGTTAGCAAAAATATATTGGGTGCAAAAGTAGAAAAAATCCACCACATTTTGCAAAGTGTAAATTACAAAAATAATATATGGTACCCGATTTTTAAATACTTTAACCTAAAAAGATTTACGAGTGGTAATTTTGTTGATTTAAACTTTGCGTCGGAGCCCATTTTTTACTAACTTTGCGGTCGTTTAAGGTAAACGCAATTGTAAATATTCACAACTAAATACATTACGAAATGGCAAAGTTTGATAAGTCAGTATTAGCAAAGTACGGAATCACAGGCACAACTGAGGTTCTTTACAATCCTTCTTATGAAGTATTGTTCAATGAAGAGACCAAAGAAGGTCTTACAGGTTTTGACAAAGGTCAGGAAACAGAGTTAGGAGCTGTCAACGTTATGACAGGTGTTTACACAGGTCGTTCTCCTAAGGACAAGTTCATCGTTGACGATGAAACTTCTCACGATACAGTTTGGTGGACATCAGACGAGTATAAGAATGATAACAAGAAAGCTTCTAAAGAGGCTTGGGATGCTTGCAAAGAGATTGCAAAGAAAGAACTTTCTAACAAGAAATTATATGTAGTAGACGGATTCTGCGGAGCTAACAAGGATACTCGTATGAAAGTACGTTTTATCGTTGAAGTTGCTTGGCAGGCTCATTTTGTAACAAATATGTTTATCCGTCCTCAGAGCGAGGCTGATTTCGAACAGGAACCGGACTTTATCGTTTACAATGCTTCTAAGGCTAAGGTTACTAACTATAAAGAGTTGGGTCTGAACTCAGAAACAGCAGTTGTATTCAACGTAACTTCTAAGGAACAGGTTATCATCAACACATGGTACGGTGGTGAAATGAAGAAGGGTATGTTCTCTATGATGAACTACTTCTTGCCATTGAAGGGTATCGCAGCTATGCACTGCTCTGCCAACTGTGACATGAACGGTGAAAATACAGCTATCTTCTTCGGTCTTTCCGGTACAGGTAAGACAACATTGTCTACAGACCCGAAACGTAAGTTGATCGGTGACGATGAGCACGGATGGGACGACAATGGTGTATTCAATTTCGAAGGTGGTTGCTATGCTAAGGTTATCAAACTTGATAAAGAATCTGAACCTGATATCTACGGAGCTATCCGTCGCGACGCTCTCCTTGAGAACGTAACAGTAGACGCAGAAGGTAAGATTGATTTCGATGATAAGAGTGTAACAGAGAATACACGTGTTTCTTATCCTATCTATCACATTAAGAATATCGTTAAACCGGTATCTCATGCACCTGCTGCAAAACAGGTTATCTTCTTGTCAGCTGATGCTTTCGGAGTACTTCCTCCAGTATCTATCCTTGACAAACAGCAGACACAATATTACTTCCTCTCTGGTTTCACAGCTAAACTTGCTGGTACAGAGCGCGGTATCACAGAACCAACTCCTACATTCTCAGCTTGTTTCGGTCAGGCATTCTTGGAATTGCACCCAACAAAATATGCTGAAGAATTGGTTAAGCACATGGAGAAGAGCGGTGCTAAGGCATACTTGGTCAATACAGGTTGGAACGGAACAGGCAAACGTATCTCTATCCGCGATACACGTGGTATCATCGATGCTATCCTGAACGGTTCTATCGATAAAGCTCCTACAAAGAAGATTCCTTTCTTCGACTTCGTAGTTCCTACAAAGTTGGAAGGTGTTGATACAAATATTCTTGACCCACGTGATACATACTCTGACAAGAGTCAGTGGGACGAGAAAGCTAAAGACCTCGCAGGCCGCTTCATCAAGAACTTCGCTAAATACGAAGGAAATGCAGCAGGTAAGGCTCTTGTAGCAGCTGGACCAAAACTCTAATTTTCAGAATTAGATTATATCATATAGCGAGGCTCGTTTCAATACTGAAACGAGCCTCGTTTTTTATTTCGATTTTGATTTAAATCAATAAAATCCGCTAATTATGCACAAACAAATGAAAAGAATTTGTGTCCGAACACAAAAGTTACTATCTTTGCATCGTGTTCGAGAGAATACATAGTTATTCATTAGGTTAGTAGTTAATAGATTTAAGGTAAAGATTATGTTATTAGATTTTGAAACAACAGTAATGTTGGGTGTCGTTACTTTAACGACAATACTAAGCGTTATTGCTTTAGTAAATTCCAATTTACGTTGAAAGATTTTTTCAGGAGAACGGTATGAGTGATCACATCGTTCTCGTTTTTTTATGTATTCGTTAAAAAAAGCCGACTATTTCTTTAAATAGTGCTTAAAATAAGTTCTTTTTCTTATATTTTACATAATAAAGCACTTAAAATGTGCTCTATTTGAGGAAATGTGACTAAATTTGCAGCTAAAATCAAAATAGTAACTGATGAGAAGGAACATTTTTTCCCTTATATTACTGCTTGTAGCAGTGCCGATGCTTATGTCATGTCTTAATTCAGACAATGAGACTTCTACGTATTACAATGATGCAGCAATTACGTCATTTTCCATTGGAACTTTAAAAAGAACAATGCATACTACGTCTTCAAAAGGTGTCGACAGTACTTATACAACAACAGTAAGCGGTAGTGTTTATAAGTTTTATATAGATCAGCAACTTGGACTCATATACAATCCTGATTCACTTCCGATAGGGACTAGACCTTTTGGACTAAGTACTATCAGTAGCAAAAATTCGGGCATCATCGTATACAAGAGTCTGACAAGTGATACACTGAGTTATTATTCCAGTAGTGATTCCGTTGATTTTTCTTCTGTACGCGAATATCGTGTATATCCTACGAGCGGTGCGACGTACAAAACTTATAAGGTGAGCGTAAACGTGCATCAGCAGGATTCTGATACGATTATATGGAATAAAGCGGCTGTTAATAAAAGTATTGCCGCATTTAAAGGTATGAAATCAGTCGCTTATAATAAGACCATATATGTATACGGTACGAATGGTGCGAATACGATAGCTTATTCTTCATCATCCAGTGACGGCGCTACTTGGAATCAGTTGTCAATGAATAAGAATCTCGCCTCAGACGCATATAAGAGTATCATAGTCAATAATAATCTGTTTTATATTATCAGCGATGGCACGGTATTGAAATCAACAGACGGGGCCAACTGGAACGAGGTATCTACAGGCACAGGTTTAAAACAACTTATCGGTGGTACGACCACTGAATTGTATGCGTTGAACGAAAATAGCACCATTTCCGTGTCAAAGGATAAGGGCGTTACTTGGAGTAACGATAACATACAGGATGATGTGAGGTATCTACCTACAAAAGATATACATTACAATACGGTAAGTCTTGCGTCGAATGATTCAACAGACAGAATCGTGATTGTAGGAAATAGAGATAACACTACCTCCGTAGATACCACAGCAATGGTATGGACTAAGTTGGTGGAATACTCGGTTGGAAGTCCGTCGGGTTCATGGGAAATCGTGGAAAAAGGAGAAGATAATACTAAAAATTATCTTCCCGATTTGACCTCTTTGGTCGTAATACCTTATGATAATGGTATGCTGGCTTTTGGCGGTAGCGGAGTAAATTCAGGCAAGGTGAAATTCTCACAGTTCTACCAAAGTTATGACAGCGGTATAACATGGGTTAATAATACACATTATTATTTCCCTAGTGGATTTGATTGCAGTAATACTTCGTTTACAGCAGTGAAGGATGAAAGCAATTATATATGGATATTCTGTGGTGATAGCGGTCAGATATGGAAAGGACGTCTGAACAGATTAGGATGGACGAAAAACAAGACATCTTATACAGAATAAAAACAGGACTGTTGATGATGAGAAGACTCTCCATATTGATCATTGTATTCACATTTGTGGCAGTTGACTTGAACGCGCAGGATGATAATGAATATAAGATGGAGATTGGAGGAGGTATAGGTTTGGTGTCTTATGAAGGTGATTTCAATGGCAATATTACCAAAGACGCACAACCGATGGCATCTATCATTGCTAGAAGAATAATAAATCCAAGAATGGCATTGAAGATGAATGTCACATTCGGAAAACTGAAAGGGAGTTCAAAGGATGTCGATACATACTATGCTGATTATAAAGATAATCCAATAGACTTTAATAAGAGTCTGGTAGATGTAGGTGTAGGATATGAATATAATTTCTGGCCGTATGGTACAGGAAATGAATATAGGGGAGCACATAAGTTAACACCGTATATAACATTGGGACTGGGAGTTACTTCTGTCTCAGGTGATGGAAATAGTGCTTTCACCGCAAACATCCCTTTAGGGGCAGGTGTAAAATATAAAGTGGCACCGAGAGTGAATATTGCTTTGGAATGGGCGGTACATTTTTCATTTAGTGATAAATTGGATGGAGTGGAAGACCCTTATGGAATAAAAAGTACAGGTATATTCAAAAACAAAGACTGTTACTCAATGCTACAGTTGATGTTGACATACGACATTATGTCGAAATGCAAAACTTGTAATAAAGATGATGACTGAGAAATTAGATATGAAGCATATACCTCAGCATATTGCCATCATTATGGATGGTAATGGACGCTGGGCGGAAGAGCGCGGAAAACCACGTAGCTTTGGACATCAGGCAGGTGTAGATGCGGTTAGAAGAATAACCTCAGAGTGTACCCGACTTGGTGTCAAGTTTCTTACTTTGTATACGTTCTCAACTGAAAACTGGAATAGACCTGCAGATGAGGTGTCGGCACTGATGGGATTGGTATTGTCATCACTTGAAGATGAAATCTTCATGAAAAATAATGTGCGCTTCCGTGTAATTGGTGATGTAAACCGCCTACCTAAAGATGTGTATGCAAAACTAATGGAAACAGAAGAGCATACGGCCAAGAACTCGACGATGACTATGGTTGTTGCGCTTAGCTATTCTTCAAAATGGGAAATAACGAAAGCTGTCAGAGAAATCGCACAAGATGTAAAGAACGGGGGAATAGAGCCAGATGAGATAACAGACGATGATATAAACAGACGTCTTGAGACGAAATTCATGCCCGATCCCGATCTACTGATACGGACGGGCGGTGAAGTCAGAATATCTAATTATCTTCTGTGGCAGATTGCCTATTCCGAACTTTATTTCTGTGATACATATTGGCCCGATTTTGATGAAGACGCTTTAGCTCAGGCAATAATCAGTTACCAGAGGCGCCAACGCAGATATGGAAAGACAGAAGCTCAAATAGATGATTCACAAAAATAGAACTATATTTAGTAAGATAGAAAACAATAAAAGATGAAGACAATAAGGAAAGTTATAATCTTATTAGCTATTACATTGAGTATGAGTCAAGTAATAGTGGGACAGGAGAAAATAATAAATCCAGATATATCTTATAGTGGAACCCCTAGAACATGTGTGTTGGGGGGCGTTGCCGTTGATGGTGTTGAAGGGTATGAGGATTATGTTCTGACAGGATTGTCCGGACTTACAGTAGGTCAGGAAATTTCTGTTCCGGGAACAGATATCACCGAAGCCGTGAAACGCTATTGGCATCATGGATTGTTTTCTAAAGTTACAGTGACAGCAGATTCTATCGTCGGTGATAGAATTTATTTACGTTTCCATCTCGGTCTCCGCCCTAGGGTAAGTAATATTGTCTACTCTGGATTGAAAAAGTCGGAAAGAGAGGATATGGAAGCTAAGTTGGGTATCATAAAAGGTAGTCAGATTACGCCTAATATGATTGACCGTGCCAAGATATTGGCAAAAAAATACTTTGATGACAAGGGATATAAAAATGCCGAGATTAATATTACCCAACGTGAGGATGTGACGAATAAAAATCAGGTTATCCTTGATGTGGATATAGATAAGAAGGATAAGATGAAGGTTCGCCATATTATTATAGAAGGTAATGACAATCTCAAATCATCAAAAATCAAGGGTAAACTGTTCGCAAAAGGCGTCTTTTCGAAGACACACGAGGCCGGTAAGTTAAATTCATTCTTGAAATCAAAGAAATTCACGGATGAACATTATAAGAAAGATAAGGATAAACTGGTCGAAAAATATAATGAATTAGGTTATCGAGACATGTTTATCGTTAAGGATAGTGTTTGGAATAATGATTCTAAACATGTCAATATATATATGAAGATAAACGAAGGCAAGAAATATTATATTCGTAATATCACATGGGTCGGCAATACTGTTTATCCGACAGACCAACTCAATTCTATTCTTCGTATGAAGAAGGGCGATGTCTATAATCAGACGTACATGAATAAACGTCTTTCCAGTGACGATGATGCCGTAGGTAACCTTTATTATAATAATGGATATGTATTCTACAATCTGCAGCCGACGGAAGTAAACATCGTTGGTGATTCAGTAGATTTGGAAATGCGAATATTCGAAGGTCAGCAGGCTCATATCAACCGTGTACGTATTAATGGAAATGACCGTTTGTATGAAAACGTTATCCGCCGTGAACTGCGTACCAAACCAGGCGATCTTTTCTCGAAAGATGCTCTGGAACGTTCAATCCGTGAGATTGCGTCTATGGGACATTTCGATCCTGAGAAGTGTACTCCTGATGTGCATCCTAATTATGAGGATGGTACTGTAGATGTAAATTATAACCTTACGTCAAAATCAAATGACCAGGTAGAGTTCTCTCTTGGTTGGGGACAGACAGGTGTCATAGGTCGTATCAGTCTTAAACTTAACAATTTCTCTATGGCCAACCTGTTTAATAAGAATAAGGAGCATAGAGGTATCATGCCAATCGGTGACGGTGAACAACTGGCATTGAGCGCGCAGACCAATGGTTCCTACTATCAGTCATATAGCGTCAACTATTCTTCACCTTGGTTTGGTGGCAAACGTCCTAATGCATTCAATATAGGAGCTTACTATTCCAAGCAGACCGATGTATCCAGCAACTATTACAACAGTAGTTATATGAATAACTATTATAGTTATCTATATGGTTATGGATCAAGCAACAGTTACAGTTATAATTATGAAAGTTACCTCGACCCTGACAAATATGTGAAATTATTGGGTGTTTCTTTGGGATGGGGTAAACGTCTGCGTTGGCCGGACGACTATTTCCAGTTATCTGTACAGTTGGCTTATCAGCGATATATGTTGAAAAACTGGCAATATTTCTTGATAACGGATGGAAACTGTAACAACTTTAATATAAACATTACGCTATCACGTGTATCAACCGACAATCAACTTTTCCCACGTCGTGGTTCAGAGTTCTCTGCATCGGTAACGTTGACACCTCCTTGGTCAGTATGGGATGGCAAGGATTATGCTAATTTGGCAACCAATTCCAAGTCGACACATTATAAAGATGAATTACAGGAGAAATATCGTTGGATTGAATATCATAAATGGAAGTTCCGTGCAAAGACCTATACTGCTTTGACAGGTGGCCAGAAATGTTTCGTATTGATGACCCGAGTAGAGTTCGGTCTATTGGGATCATATAACAAATACAAGAAATCTCCATTCGAAACATTCTATGTCGGTGGTGATGGTATGAGCGGATATTCCAGTGGTTACGCGGAAGAGACAGTAGGATTGCGCGGATATGAAAATGGTTCGTTGACTCCTTATTATCAAGAGGGTTATGCTTACGACAGATTCACCCTTGAGTTACGTTATCCGTTTATGTTAGGTAACACTACGATATATGGATTGACCTTCCTCGAAGGTGGTAATGCTTGGCATGAGACAAAGAACTTCAATCCATTTGATATGAAACGTTCGGCCGGTGTCGGTGTCCGTCTCTATTTGCCTATGGTCGGACTGATGGGTATTGACTGGGCTTATGGTTTCGATAAAGTATTCGGCACGAAAGGTGGAAGTCAGTTCCACTTTATCCTAGGTCAGGAATTCTAGATTTTGTATAATACGTATAATCAGAAAGGGGTTTAAAATGAAAAGGAAATTATTGTTTTTAAGCTTATTCGTCATGATGGCAATGACGGCAAGTGCACAGAAGTTCGCTTTAATAGATATGGATTATATTCTGAAGAATATTCCAGCATACGAGCGTGCCAATGAACAATTAAACCAAGTTTCTAAGAAATGGCAGGCTGAGGTGGATGCTCTGAACACAGAAGCCCAGACAATGTATAAGAACTATCAGAATGAAGTTGTTTTTTTATCACAAGAACAAAAACAAAAGCGCCAGGATGCCATTGTCGCAAAAGAGAAAGATGCCAGTGAATTAAAGAAAAAATACTTTGGACCGGAAGGAGAACTCTTCAAGAAGCGTGAGAGTCTGATGTCTCCGATTCAGGACGAGGTCTATAACGCCGTTAAGGACATATCAGACCTTCGTGGATATTCTTTGGTTCTGGACAGAGCCTCGAATAGTGGTATCATATTTGGTTCGCCAAAGATAGATATCAGCAATGAAGTGCTCTCAAAACTCGGCTATTCCGGAGAATAAATAAAGATAAGATAATAATTAATAATCAATTTAATATTTTTAGAAAAATGAAAAAGTTAGTTTTATTGTTTTTTATGTTCGCACCTCTGACTATGTTTGCTCAGAAATTTGGACATGTAGACCTCGAGACAGTAATGAAAGGAATGCCTGAATACACAAAGGCTACAGCAGATTTGCAGGCATTGCAGAAACAGTACACAGATGAATTGAAGTCTATGGAAGATGAGATTCAGAAGAAGGGTGAAGAATATCAAAAGGCAGAACAGGCAGATCCTAAGATGCCTGAAAATATCAAGAAAAGACACACTGATGATCTTCAGCAATTGTATCAGAAGTATCAGCAGGCTCAGCAAGACGACGCCCAGGCTTTCCAGAAAGCACAACAGGAAAAGATGGCGCCTGTACAGACTAAGATGATGGATGCCATCAAGGCTGTCGGACAAGCTGGTGGATATACATACATTATGCAAGCTGGTTCTCTGCCATATATCAGCACAACATTGAGCAAAGATGTTACTGCTGAGGTTAAGACAAAGTTGGGTATTAAGTAATTAATCCTCTCGCTTTTCTTATTCATTAAGGATAAGGCAGAAATATCGCTAAAGAGTATGTCATCCATTATTATTGGTTGACATACTCTTTAAGTCTTTTTTGGTGGAATAGATGTGTACATAAGTAATTAGAGTATCAATAATGAAAAAAAATCTACTGTTAATATTATTCTTTTTACTACCGGTGTTAACAAATGCCCAAGCAGTAAAATTTGGTTTCTTTAGTTATGATTCTGCATTTAAGTCAATGCCGGAATATGTTATAGCTAATAAGAATATAAGTGATTTGAAAAACCGTTATGATGCAGAAGCCAAACGTGTTGAGGATGAGTTCAATAAAAAATACGAAGATTTTCTTGAAGGACAGAAAGATTTCCCTCAGAATATTCTTGAGAAACGTCAGGCTGAACTGCAAGAGTTGATGGATAAAAATGTCGCATTCAAAGAAGAGTCGAAAAAAATGTTGAGTGCTGCAGAAAAAGATACTTTCGCCCCGGTATATGATAAATTGGATTCCATAGTCAGAACGATAGGCAAGGAGCGTGGATATGCTTTTATTATCAATACAGACAATAAATCTTGTCCGTATATCGATTCAACTTTAGGTGAGGACATCAATACAATAGTAAAAGACAGATTGAAATGAAACTATCACAAGAACCAGGACCTATAGGTGTTTTTGATTCAGGTTACGGAGGTCTGACAATACTGCATCAGATGCGTCAGATTCTGCCTAAGTATGATTACCTTTATTTGGGTGATAATGCCCGAGCTCCTTATGGAACCAGGTCTTTTGATGTCGTATATCAGTTTACCCGTGAGGCTGTCATGAAACTTTTTGAGATGGGCTGCCATCTCGTTATTCTTGGCTGTAACACAGCGTCAGCTAAAGCTCTCCGCACTATTCAGCAGAACGACCTACCGCAGATAGACCCGGAACGCAGAGTTTTGGGTATCATACGACCTACTGCCGAGTGTATAGGTAATATCACGCACAGTCGTCATGTAGGTATTGTGGCAACACCGGGAACAATTAAGAGTAACAGTTATCCGTTGGAGATAAACAAATTATATCCGGATATTAAGGTTTCTGGCGAGCCATGCCCGATGTGGGCTCCGTTGGTCGAAAATTATGAGTTTGATAGTCCCGGAGCTGATTATTTTGTGAAGAAGCGTATCAACAATCTGATGCGGAAAGACCCTGAGATTGATTCTATCATCCTTGGTTGCACGCATTACCCATTACTGCTCAATAAAATTATCAAATATGTGCCTAAAGGTGTGTCTATCATACCACAGGGCGAATATGTGGCTAATAGTCTGAAAGACTATTTTAAGCGTCATCCGTCTATTGAGGAGATGTGTACCAAGAAAGGTTCATGTCGCTATCTTACGACGGAAAGCCCAGAGAAGTTCAAGGAGTCTGCACAAGTATTTCTACACGAAAGTATAGAGGTCGAGAATATTAATCTTGACTAAGTAATCGCTTGCTTAGGTATCTTACGGGATACCAAACTGCAAGATAGCCCACAATGACCACGGTGGCAAAGATCAGAATAATATCTGTAGGGTGTACACTGACAGGGTAGGCGTTGATTACAAAACTTCCGCTTGACTCACCCAATGCCACAATGCCGTACGTTTGCTGTATCCAACAAAGCAGCAAACCGATACCGATACCGATAATAGCACCTATCGTAGATATCATTCTACCTTCAAACAGGAATATTCTAATGATCTGGTGGTCATTGGCTCCCAAGTTTCGTAGTGTCACCACGTCATCTTTCTTGTCAATGATAAGCATGGACAGACTGCCGATGATATTAAAACAGGCAACCATGAGAATGAAAGTAAGGAAGATGTATGCGATAAACTTCTCTATCTGCATGATTTTGAACGTATCTTCCTGCTGTTCATAACGGTCTTTGACACTATATTTATTTCCGGCGATTTGTTGAATTTCCTTTTTTACCGCCTCAAAATCAGAACCGGGTTTCAGTCTCAGTTCCAATGATGTAAGCATACCTTGTTGGCCGAACAAATTTCGTGCGAAAGAAATAGATGTTATGATATAATTCCTATCGTATTTTGCTTGTCTTACAGAAAAAAGCACACCTGGCGAATACAAATCATCTTCTACGAAACCATCTGTAGGATTGGCCATATCCAGTTGACCCTCACGTTTCGGAGCATAAATCTTAATTGTATTCTTAAATTCTACACCAGTCCCTAAATCATCAGCTAGTCCTATACCTACTACACCATAGTTGAGGTCGGCAGCATGAAGTTCAAAATGTCCGTCTCCGTACAATATATCATTAATATGAGTGAGACTTGAAAAGTTGTCATCTACACCCTTGATGGTAATCATGGCTTGTCTTTCACCATATATGGCTAAGGCCTGGTCTTCTACGCTTTCGGTGGCAACATCTATATCCGGAAGATGTTTTATCTTCGTCAGAATCGGATCGTCGGACGGGGCACTTTTACCCTGTATCGGTGCAACTTTGATTTGTGGGTCGAAATTAGTGAAAAACGAAGCTACTAAATCCTGAAAGCCGTTGAAGACACTCAGTGTTACCACTAATGCCATTGTGGCAACGGCCACACCCACGACAGAGATGCCGCTGATAATATTAATAACGTGAGTACTCTTTCTAGAGAACAGATAACGTCGGGCAATGTAGAACGGGAAGTTCATTATTTATCTTCTTCTTTTTCGTCTTTTTTGAGTAGACTGTCAATGTGTTCAATATAGTCGAGCGAATCGTCTATGAAGAATCTGAGTTCCGGTATGATGCGCAACTGATGGCGCACGCGTGTACCTAATTCGTAACGGATCGTCTTTTCATTGGCAGTTACGTTCTTTAGCATTTCATCGCTCTTGTCGGAAGGGAAGATGCTAAGGTAGGCAGTGCATATACTTAAGTCGGGACTGATGCGTACGCGTGTTACGGAAACCATAACACCATGCATCATACGTGTCTGCTGTTGAAAAATAACACTAAGTTCTTTTTGTAGCAGTCTTGATATCTTGTTTTGTCTTGTTTCTTGCATAATCTTTTTTCTTATTTAATGCAAAATTACATCTATTTTTTCAATTCAGCAAAGAAAGGTCGATTTTTGTTGGAAATGTATTCTTTATAGAGTCATTTTTTTCTGATAAGTGTAAGTCCGTCACGAAGAGGAAGAATCACTCTTTCCACTCTGGCATCTTTAGCGATATAATCATTAAAGTCTTCGATGCCTCGGGTCTGACCGTCACTGTTCTTAGGTACTTCCAGTACATGTCCGTCCCATAATGTGTTGTCGGCAAGAATAAAACCGCCATCACGAACTACATTCATTGCCATCTCATAAGTAGCCAGGTACGTACGTTTATCTCCGTCTATAAAAGCCATGTCGAAAGAAATACCGAGTTTGGGGGCCTCCGTTATCGCATCACCGATGATAAATTCTATCTTATCTGCCACCGGTGACCCTTCTATCCATGGACGGGTGAAATCTTCTTGCTCGTCATTGATCTCGTATGTATACACTTTTCCTCCCTCCGGTAACCCTTCTGCCATGCAGATAGCGCTGTAGCCGCTGAAAGTTCCCACTTCAAGGATGTTCTGTGGACGAATCATCTCTACAAGCATCTTGAGCAATCTGCCTTGGAGATGTCCACTGGCCATCCTTCCACGAAGAAGATGGATATTGGTGGCACGATAAAGTCTGTATAGATAATCCCCTTCCGCATCTATATGCTGAAGGATATAATTGTCGAGCTGTTCAGATTCCGTCATCTGTTATTACTGGTCGCATTAGAGATGATACCTTCGATAGCCAAACGGTAAGAATCGAGCCCAAATCCACAAATCACTCCAAGACATGCACAGGAAATCATTGATTTGTGGCGGAACTCTTCTCGTTTATGCACATTTGAAATATGCACTTCGACAACGGGACTTTTCAGACTGCGTATGCAATCCTGCAGAGCCACGCTGGTATGCGTATATGCCCCGGCATTCAGTACAATACCGTCATAACTGAAACCCACTTCCTGCATTTTGTCAATCAGTTCACCTTCGATATTACTTTGATAATATTCTATATCAATGTCCGGATATTGACTGCGAAGAACAGGCAGGTAAGTCTCAAAAGAATTGTTGCCATATATCCCTGGTTCACGTACACCAAGAAGATTCAAATTCGGTCCGTTAACGATAAGTATTTTCATATCTCAGAATAATTTGTTATATTTGCTGCAAAATTAATAAAAATAATGGAAAACGACAAGAAAAGTGGAACGAATGTCGTCCGTGAGTATTGCAGATACTTGAAATTGGAACGGAATTATTCGCCCAATACGCTCGATGCCTATTTAAGGGATTTGCAGAAGCTCCTTGACTATCTGCAACGCGAAGGTATAGAACCGACGGAAGTCAAACTGGAAAACCTTCGCCATTTCGCAGCGGGATTGCACGATGTCGGCATTCACCCTCGTTCTCAATGCCGGATACTTAGTGGCATCCGCAGGTTCTATCATTTTCTTCAGATAGATGGGTATGTAAAGGATGATCCCACCGAACTGCTCGAGTCTCCACAGATAGGAGAGCATCTTCCGGAAGTACTTTCCACGGCAGAAGTGGACATGATAGAAAACAGCATCGACCTCTCCGATCCGTTGGGCCAACGTAATAAAGCCATCATCGAAGTCCTGTTCAGTTGCGGTATGCGGGTTAGTGAATTGGTAAACTTCAAATTATCAGATTTGTATATAGAAGAAAAGTTTGTAAGAATCATAGGTAAGGGCCGGAAAGAACGACTTGTACCAATATCGCAGCGGGCCATCGATGAAATAAAATATTGGTTCTTGGACCGTAATCTTATGAAGATCAAACCAGAAGAACAGGATTATGTGTTCCTGAATCGTCGTGGTGCTCATCTTACCCGCACCATGATACTGATCATGATAAAAAATCAGGCAGAGATAGCTGGAATAAAAAAGACAATCAGTCCACACACTTTCCGCCATTCATTCGCTACAGCCTTGTTGGAGGGCGGTGCCGACCTAAGAGCGATCCAGGCAATGTTAGGTCACGAGAGTATAGGTACGACAGAGATTTATACCCACATAGATACGACGCGGCTCAGAGATGAAATATTATTGCACCATCCGCGTAATATAAAGAATGAACATTGAAAAATGTTGCAAGATAATAATATTTATGTTACCTTTGCAGCATTATCACTAAAAACTCAAACAAATGAAACTGAAACAGTTGTTCATGTTGGTCTTGCTTTTTGTAGCAGGACAAGTGTTGGCGCAGAAGATGCCCGTAATACCTATAGATACGGCAGTACGTATAGGCAAGCTCCCTAATGGTTTAACATATTATATCCGCTATAATAACTGGCCCGAACATCGTGCCGATTTCTATATAGCACAGAAGGTAGGTTCCATACAGGAAGATGAGAACCAGCGCGGACTGGCTCATTTTCTTGAACACATGTGTTTCAACGGTACCAAACATTTCAAGAGCGATGCTCTCGTAAAGTATTGTGAAAGTATCGGTGTGCAGTATGGAGGAGACCTCAATGCGTATACATCTACCGATCAGACGGTCTATAACATATCCAATGTACCCACGACGCGACAATCGGCACTCGACTCTTGTCTGCTGATATTAAGCGACTGGGCCGATGGCTTGACACTTGACCCTCAGGAGATAGACAAAGAAAGAGGTGTAATCCATGAAGAATGGCGTCTGCGTACAAAAGCATATATGCGTATGCTTGAACGTGACTTGCCCAAACTCTATCCAGGTAGTAAGTACGGACTGCGTATGCCTATCGGACTAATGAGTGTGGTGGACAATTTCAAACCCAAGGCGTTGCGCGATTATTATGAGAAATGGTACCGTCCCGACAATCAAGGTATTATCATCGTCGGCGATGTGGATGTTAATCATGTGGAGGCCGAGATTAAGAAACTGTTTGGCGGTATCAAGTCACAACCCGGTGCTGCCAAGGTCGTAGACGAGCAGGTGCCGGACAATAACACACCGATATTCGTAATTGATAAAGACAAAGAGCAAGAAAGAAATAGCATAGAACTGATGTTTAAGCATGCTGCCGTGCCCGACTCAATGAAAACGACACTCGACTATATGCTCGAAGAGTATGTTAAACAGACCGCTTTGTCTATGTTGAACGACCGTTTCAGAGAATATGTCAATAAACCCGAAAGTCCTTTCGTCTCAGCTTATGCATGGGATGACAGTTATATCATTTCGAAAACCAAAGATGCATTTACTCTACAGGCACAGCCCAAAGACGGAAAAATAGAGGAATCGCTAAAGGTGATGCTTAGAGAGGCGACAAGAGCTGCAAAGTTTGGTTTCACCCCAACCGAATACAGCAGGGCAAAAGCAGATATGCTCAGCGGTTTGGATAAAATGTACAGTAACCGTGATAAACGTGAGAATTCCCAGTTCTATGAAGAGTATAAAAATCATTTCCTAGATAATGAACCGATACCGTCCATAGACTATTATTATGCCACTCTGAAACAAATGGTACCCGTGATACCTATAGAAGCTATCAATGAGGCTATGCGTGTCATGGTGTCGGTGTCAGATACAAATATGGTCGTGGTTAACTTCAATAATGAGAAAGAAGGTAATGTATATCCTACAGAGGTGACTCTTAAAAAAGCGATTGATGAAGCCCGTGCAGAGGAACTGACCCCTTATGTCGACAATGTCAAAAACGAACCTCTTATAAAGGATATGCCGAAGAAAGGAAAAATCAAGAAGGAAACCGTAAATAAGAAATTTGACTATAAAGAACTGATACTTTCCAACGGAGTAAAAGTAATATTGAAGAAGACAGATTTCAAGAAAGACGAAGTAAGACTGTCGGCAGAAGGCCAAGGAGGCAGCAGTTTGTACGGCGAGAAAGATTATGTCAATCTAGAAGCCTTCAAAGATGTGATAAATGCCAGTGGACTAGGCAATTTCAAACATAATGAGCTCCCCAAGGCTCTTGCAGGTAAAATAGCCAGTGCAAGTATGTGGATGACGACGATGTACGAACAGATCAGCGGCAGTTCTACACCCAAAGATGTTGAAACAATGTTCCAATTGGTTTACTTGTATTTTACGCATATCAACAAAGATCAGGAATCTTATGATAATCTGATGAATTCTTATCAAATAGTACTGAAAAACAGAGCCCTGAGTCCTGATAACGCATTCTCGGATTCCCTGACCTATACCCGTTATATGCATAATCCGCGTTTCAGATCATTGGAAGTAAAGGATATAAAGAGTATCAATTACGACCGAATATTGGAGATAGCGAAAGAACGTACAGCCAATGCCGCCGCTTATACATTTACAATAATAGGTAATTTCGAGGAAGATTCGATTCGTCCGTTGCTCGAACAGTATATCGCATCCCTGCCGGTACAGAAAAAGATTGAAAAGGGACATAGGGTAAATAACACGGCAGACGGTATTGTCGTCAACCAATTCTGTAGAAAGATGGAAACGCCAAAAGCCAGTGCCGTGATGGTCTGGAAAAATGACAAGATGCCCTATACGCTCGAAAACGCAGTAAAAGTGGATGTCGCCGGACAGATATTGGATATGATATATAACAAGAAGATACGTGAAGATGCCAGTGCAGCTTATTATGCCGGTGCAGCCGGAGATATCAGTCATGCAGAAGACGGATACACGACCACCATCTTATATGCTTCTTGTCCTATGAAGCCTGAGAAGTGCGACACCGCTCTTGCCATCATGCGTACAGAAGTGCCTGGTCTGACAGAGAAATGCGACCCTGCCATGCTTGCCAAGGTAAAGGAATATATGCTTAAGAATGCAGACGACTCTTTCAAGACCAATGATTATTGGAGTGGCATCATAGACATATACAGGAAATACGGACTGGATTTTTATACCACATACAAAGATGTGATCAAAGCCCAGACACCAGAGAGCATCAGTGCATTTGTGAAAGAGTTGCTGAAGGCAAACAATCGCGTAGAAGTGGTTATGATGCCTCAAAAATAATAAGATACTTCGTTTTTTATTTTGTATTTAATTCGAATTACAGTACCTTTGCACCCAATTATTTATAAATAAAGAGATTATGTCATATTTGTTTTCATCAGAATCAGTATCAGAAGGTCATCCTGATAAAGTAGCGGATCAGATATCAGATGCTATATTAGACCAGTTCCTTGCTTATGACGAGAATGCCAGAGTGGCTGTGGAAACGCTTGTCACGACAGGGCAGGTGGTTATAGCGGGTGAGGTTCACAGCGAGGCTTATATAGACCTGCAGAATGTGGCCCGTACCACGATCAACAAGATCGGTTATACCAAATCAGAATACCAGTTTGATGGTAATTCATGTGGAATATTCAATGCCATCCACGAGCAGAGTGATGATATCAACCGCGGTGTGGATAATGGAACTGATATTAATCAAGGTGCCGGTGATCAAGGTATGATGTTCGGTTATGCCATCAATGAGACAGAGAATTACATGCCTGTATCATTGGATTTGGCTCATATTATCATGCATACCCTTGCAGATATCCGAAAGGAAGGAAAGGCAATGACATATCTTCGTCCCGATTCCAAGTCTCAGGTCACTATCGAGTATAATGATAATGGTACGCCTTCACGTATAGATACGATAGTAGTATCTACACAGCATGATGAATTCGACAAGGACGATGTGATGCTGGCCAAAATACGTGAGGATGTCATCAACATTCTTATACCACGTGTGAAGTCACAGATACATAGCGACAAAGTGTTGGCATTGTTTAATGATGATATCAAATATTTTGTCAATCCGACAGGCAAATTTGTCATAGGCGGTCCTCATGGAGACACAGGTCTGACAGGCCGTAAGATTATCGTTGATACTTATGGAGGTAAAGGTGCACACGGTGGTGGTGCTTTTAGCGGTAAGGACTCCAGTAAAGTGGACCGTTCTGCGGCTTATGCGGCAAGACATATAGCAAAGAACATGGTGGCAGCCGGTGTGGCCGATGAAATGCTTGTTCAGATAAGTTATGCGATTGGTGTGGCAAAACCGGTAAACATCTATGTCGATACTTATGGAAAGAGTAATGTGAAGATCAGTGACGGTGAGATAGCAAGAAAGATTGCCGATATGTTCGATTTACGTCCGAAAGCAATCGAGAAAAGTCTGAAGCTCCGACAGCCGATATTCAGCGAAACGGCATCTTATGGACACATGGGCCGCAAGTCGGAAGTGATAAACAAAACATTTGTAAGCCGTTATCATGAAACAAAGACAATTGAGGTTGAATTGTTTACATGGGAAAAACTCGATTGTGTTGATCAGATAAAGAAAGAATTCGGATTGTAAATATGTTGTTCGAACAGTCGGATTCGCTCAGTAAGATATCTGAAACTCTTTCAGTCCCTGAAGAGGCTACTAGACATAATTCAAAACCACAGCACCCGTATCAGGTGCTGCGACAGTTGCCTAGTGACGCTACTCCTGCCCAGCAAGACTCGGCCATACAAGCCGTATTCCAACCGAAAGAAATTCATTACAGCAGTCGCCCCGACACACTGCATCTTCCCGGTCAGGATGCAGGGAAAAGTTTAAAGGATGTGAAGTTGCCGAAATATTATAAAGAAAGTTTCTTTTCCAATGATTCTCTTCTGCATCCTGAATTAAGTGCCGGTCGTTATGGCGTGGCGGGAGACCCTGTCCCATATAGCATTCATAATGACAATTATGTTACAGGAATGTTGTTAGGATGTTTTATTCTTGCCTTAATAGCCTTTTCACATTCACGTATGTTCTTATTACGTCAGATGAAAGAATTCTTTTATGTTCAGCGTAGTGGTACGACAGTAGTCAGCGAGACGACAAACGAACTTCGTTTCCAGTTCTTTCTCGTACTGCAGACGTGTCTGCTATTATCACTATTATTCTTTTTTTATACGACGATATACATATCAGACACATTTGTCTTATCATCACAATATCAGTTGATTGCCATATATTTCGGGATTATTGCGTCCTATTTTATATTGAAGGTGATATTATACTGTTTCGTGAACGCTGTGTTTTTTGACAAGAAAAAAAACATACAGTGGTTGAAATCTCAGATGTTTCTCGTGTCAGTAGAAGGCATCGCTTTGTTTCCTGCTGTCATGCTGCATGCGTATTTTGATTTTTCAATAAGAAATACGCTTATTTACTTTGCATTTATCGCAATATTGGTCAAATTATTGACTTTTTATAAGTGTTACAGTATCTTTTTTAGGAAAATTGGAGCTTTTTTGCAAATAATTTTGTACTTTTGTGCCCTCGAAATGATACCACTTATAACCCTCGGGGTGTTATTGGTGATGACAGGTAATTATTTTAAAATAAATTTTTAGGACACCGATGATTAAGAAGATTTTGGTTTCTCAGCCTAAACCAACTAGTGAAAAATCGCCGTATTATGACATCGCATCAAAGTATGACGTTGAATTAGTATTCCGTCCTTTTATTAAGGTCGAAGGTCTTTCTGCTAAGGAATTCCGTCAGCAGAGAATAAATATTTTAGATTATACAGCAATTGTATTCACATCCAGGCATGCGATAGACAATTTCTTCAGTTTGGCGAAAGAAATGCGTGTCACCATACCTGAAGATATGAAATATTTTTGTGTTACGGAGACGATAGCGCTTTATATACAGAAATATGTTCAATATCGTAAACGTAAGGTGTTCTTCGGCACAACGGGTAAAATCGTTGATTTGGCGCCGACAATGGTGAAACATAAAACGGAAAAATATCTTATACCGCTCAGTGATGTTCATGACAACAGTGTCAGTGAACTATTGGAATCCAAGAAACTTGCACACACGGAATGTGTGATGTATCGTACGGTCAGCAATGATTTTACAGCTGAGGAGATTGATACATTTGATTATGATATGCTGATATTCTTTAGTCCGTCGGGTGTTCAGTCGTTAGTGAAAAACTTCCCTGACTTCAAGCAGGATAAAGTAGCTATCGGTACTTTCGGTCCCACTACGGCAAAGGCTGTAACAGATTCAGGCTTACGTCTGGATTTACAGGCGCCCAATAAGGACTGTCCATCTATGACAGGAGCCTTGGAACAATATCTGGCAAAACATAAATAAGATTGGTGATGACCGCGTCTGTGGTTCAGACATTAAAGAAGAATGAACGGCTAAGTAGTAGAACTATTATTGAAAGACTGTTCACAGGAGGCCAAAGTCGTTCGATGTCGCTCTTTCCTTTGAGAGTGGTTTATACTCAGATAGAAAATAACGAGTCGAATTCAGATGTGCAAATATTGGTAAGCGTATCCAAAAGGCATTTCAAGCGGGCCGTCAAGCGTAACCGTGTCAAACGACAGATAAGAGACTCCTATAGACGGAACAAGGGCATCCTGGACACTTCCCTTAAGGGGAATGAATCTACGCCAATGGCTATGGCTTTTATATGGTTGGCGGATAAGTTGTATTCATCTGCTGAGATTGAGAAACGGATGGTGTCTCTTTTGCAGCGCATCAGTGAGCAACAATGAAAATGCTGCGGTCTATATTTAAACTATTGTCCCGTGCAGTGATATGGATATTATGCTTGCCGATTGTGTTTTATCAACGATGTATCAGTCCGTTCACCCCTCCGTCATGCCGATTCACCCCCACATGCTCGCAATATGCTTTGGAAGCTCTGCGCAAGCATGGGCCTATTAAGGGATTGGCTTTGGCTATATGGAGAATCTTAAGATGTAATCCATGGGGAGGCAGCGGTTACGATCCTGTACCCTGAATATTGTGAATAAAAATATAAATATATAATAAATCATTCGATGAATAAGAATTTTGTTGAAGAATTAAAATGGCGTGGAATGTTGAGCCAGATAATGCCTGGTACAGAAGAACTTCTACAGAAAGAGATGGTTACGGCTTATTTGGGAACTGACCCTACAGCCGATTCTTTACATATAGGCCACTTGTGTGGAATTATGATGCTTAGTCATCTGCAGCGTTGCGGTCATAAGCCACTGGCATTGGTCGGTGGTGCCACAGGTATGATAGGCGACCCTTCAGGCAAGAGTGCCGAACGCAATCTTCTTGACGAAGAGACATTGCGCCATAATCAGGAATGTATCAAGAAACAGCTTGCCAAATTCCTGGATTTCGAGAGCGATGCTCCCAACAAAGCTGAACTGGTTAATAATTACGATTGGATGAAGGGTATGACGTTCCTCGATTTCGCCCGTAATATCGGCAAGCATATCACTGTCAACTATATGATGGCAAAGGAGAGTGTTCAGCAACGCCTTAATGGTGAAGCACGCGATGGACTTTCATTTACAGAATTCACATACCAACTACTTCAGGGTTATGACTTCCTGCATTTGTACCAGACTAAAGGTTGTAAACTGCAGATGGGCGGTAACGACCAGTGGGGTAATATGACTACCGGTACAGAACTTATCCGTCGTACTCTTGGCATCGAGACAGAGGCTTATGCGCTGACCTGTCCACTTATCACAAAGGCAGACGGTAAGAAGTTCGGTAAGACGGAAAGCGGAAATATCTGGTTGGACCCTAAACGTACCACTCCTTATAAATTCTATCAGTTCTGGCTCAATGTCAGCGATGATGATGCCGAACGTTATATCAAGATATTCACAGACCTCGATAAGGAAACTATTGATACGCTCGTAGAAGAGCATAAGCAGGATCCGGGCCGTCGTGTCCTTCAGAAACGACTCGCTCAGGAGGTAACTGTCATGGTGCATTCCGAGGAAGATTACAATACGGCTGTTGAGGCTTCCAATATCCTTTTCGGCAAAGGTACGAAAGAGACGTTGCAGAAGTTTGACGAAGACACACTGTTGAGTATATTTGAAGGCGTTCCTCATTTCGATATTAACAAAGATGCCCTTGGCCAACCGGCGGTAGATATCTTCACACAGTCTGCCCCTGTTTTTGCCAGTAAAGGTGAGATGCGCAAACTCGTACAGGGTGGCGGCGTATCATTGAACAAAGAAAAGTTACAGGCTTTCGATACGGTAATTACAGCGGAAGACCTGATAGATGGTAAGTATTTGCTTGTACAGAAAGGCAAAAAGAATTACTATCTCTTGACAGTGAAATAAAAAATCGGTGCAAAAATTTGGTAGTAGCTCAAAAAACCACTACCTTTGCACCCGTTATTGTCCCATGGTGTAATGGTAGCACTACAGTTTTTGGTTCTGTCAGCGGTGGTTCGAATCCGCCTAGGACAACTTTTATGCAATTATCTGCTTTCGTAAAAAATATAAATAGCTATAAATAAAGGTTTTAGCAAAAGTATTTTTTCATAGGATAGCAAATAATTGCATATTTTTTTGGTTATGTTTCTCAAATTTTGTATCTTTGCGAAACCAAGATATATAAAACATAGAAGCATGACAACAATTAGAGCATTTATCGTAAAGTCCGCTAAAAAGGGCAATCGAAGCAGAATTAGATTTAGATTGACCGATGGCAGGAACGTTAAAATTTTCCACAAGTCGGAGCAGTATGTTTCCCAAGAATTGTGGGATAATGACAAGGAACAGTGTATCAAGTTCAAAGATAAGGCAAAATCAGCCTTGTATGAACGTGAATGTAAGCAGGTGGATGATTTCGTCACCACCCGAAAGAAACTTCTAAATCAGATTTATGATGGGTTTGAGAACAAGGATAACCTTACTTCTGCGATATTTGAGGATAAGATTGACAGATACTTGCATCCTGAAAAATATGAGACTTATGATTTCTTTGGGAGCCTTGATATTTACATCCGTACTGCAAAGATTTCGACAGGTACGCTTAAACAGTTTAAGGTATTAAGAGTATACCTGAAAAGATTTGAAGCATTTACAGACGAGATGATGCGGATTGAGTATAAATCCAAACATCGTGGCGCAATAGACAAGTATCAGCATTTCAGGCTAAAACTTGATACATTTAAAAAGGATGTGATTGAGGACTTTTCAGACTTCCTGCGTGATGAACATATCCTATTTAAAGAATACCCCGACATATACAAACGTATGGGGGTGGATAGTGAGCCCAAGGAACGTGGATATAACACCATAGTCAAGACCTTGCGCAAACTTCGCACATTCATAAAATGGTGTGTCAACTCAGGTCTTACTTCAAACTATCCCTTCCAAAGCAATGACAACAATGAAACTAAGTTCAGGATTGAGCCCGAACTCTATGGGAAGCCCATATCTATGACATTGGATGAACTGAAACGACTATATCAATACGACTTCGGAGAACAAACCTAGCCATACAGAGAGATATATTTGTATTTCAGTCGATGGTTGGATGTCGTGTTTCTGACCTTCTGCGCTTTACGCAATCATCCGTTGACCTGAATAATGGTGAGTACCCTGATGGTGTGTTGCTATATGTGGCACTAAAGACAGCCCGACACCGTGCAACATCCTTGAGTGTTCCTCTAAACAAGACCGCCATGGAGATATTGAATAAATATAAGGATGATGGCAGGACAGAGTTGCTACCTTACATCTGCGAACAAAAATACAATGTGGCTATCAAACGGATGTTGGAAATGGCAGGGATAGACCGCCTTGTATCAGTCCGTGACAGCATAGAGCAAAAGGATGTGAACGTACCTTTATACTCGGTTGGTAGCTCTCATCTAGCTAGACGAAACTTCTATAATAACTTATATGATGCAGGGGTGAAAGATAGCGTTATTTGCTCTATGTCGGGTCATAGTCTAAAGATAGAGGGCAGTAGTAAGCGATACCATGATGTCAAGGCACAGCTAAAGATTGATGCAGTCAAGCAACTGGATTTAAGTGATGGGTCTAATGAGTGTAAAGATACGAGCCTTATAGTAGAGCAGTTGAGAGCACTCTCTCCCGAACAGTTGCAAGCGGTGTTGAGAGTGATGGCAGCAAAGTAATGATAGGTTTGGCAGGGGTGGGGACACCCCCCCAAGCCACCTATATTATTAATAGTATTGAGTCCCGAAATATAAATTTTTCAATTTTTAAAAGCAGAGCGATATGGAAACGGATAAACCAAAGACAGAGGAAGAGCCTCAACAGAATATGAATATATATGAACAGTATATCCAAGGCGATAGCGACTGGCACAACTGGCTATGTTATATAAAAGGTATAATCAAGGAAAAAGGCAATGATTGCGATTACATCAAAAGCCAAATATCCGAGTTAGACACATATATGCTTGATAGCGTGTTGGGTAAAAAGTGGTATG
>NZ_CALMHT010000090.1 GCF_937863835.1 uncultured Prevotella sp. | reverse complement strand
ACAGTATTGTATGCACGTGCAAGACGTGTAATAGAATCAAGGAATATCACGACATCATGGCCGCATTCAACCATTCTTTTCGCTTTCTCTAGTACGATACCTGCAATCTTGACATGACGGTCGGCCGGTTCGTCAAATGTGGAAGCAATGACTTCTGCATTGACTGTACGGGCCATATCCGTTACTTCCTCAGGACGCTCGTCGATAAGCAACATCATCAGATATGCTTCGGGATGGTTCGCAGCAATGGCATTGGCGATATCTTTCATCAAGATGGTCTTACCAGTCTTAGGCTGAGCTACGATAAGGGCACGCTGACCTTTACCGATAGGTGAGAACAGATCTACGATACGTACACTGGGATTGGTCGTGGAACGGTCGCCGCAGAGCGTGAATTTCTCATCAGGGAAGAGCGGTGTGAGATGTTCGAATGGTACACGGTCGCGTACCTCTTCCGGATTACGTCCGTTGATTTTGCTGACACTTGTAAGAGGAAAGTATTTCTCGCCGTCGTGAGGAGGGCGCACCATTCCTTCTATCACATCACCAGTCTTGAGTCCGAATCTCTTAACCTGTGCAATGGAAACATATACATCATCAGGAGATGATAGATAGTTGTAATCGCTTGAACGGAGAAACCCGTAACCGTCTGGCATTACTTCCAGTACACCGTTTGCCGTAACGATGTCTGTAAAATCGTACAGTGGCTTGTTGTTATTATATGCTGTGGGAACAGGCGTACTCTGATAGCTAGTGATGGTCTGCTGTGGAATCGTAGGGTTGTCGAATATATCTGTTGTCGGAATGGCACCCTGGTCGGATATAGGCAAGTCGACAACGGTGATAAAGTCGGTGCCGTCGCCCGGATCTCCTTCCCATATTCCATCAGAAGCGGCCTCTGCATGCGGAGTTTCTTCTATCGTTTGTTCGTTGTGGGCATTCACTTTAGCCTGCAACTGCGCGATGAGGTCATTCTCATCACTATTCTCATTATCCGAAGAACCTGTCGCGAACACGGCTTCAGGGATAACGGTATCGTCATTGCCTTCAAAAGCTTCAGCTTCACTGATGATTTCCGATTCCGGTTTTGCCTCTTCAACTACAGGAACAGGTTCTTCCTGTATTTCCTTGGCAGTCTGTGCGGCTGTCTCAAGCAGTTCCTTTTCCACTTTCGACTTTCTGCTACGGCGTTTGGGCGCAGCAGTCTTCTCTGTATCAGCTTTCTCTTTCGGCGCTTCGGCCTGAACAGGGGCTTCCTCTTCTTTTAATTCTGTCTTAGGTGTATCGTTGAATAACGATGGAGCCGGTTTTTTCATGTCCACCTTTTTCTTAACATCAAAGTTTTCACCTTCTTTGCCATTAACAGAATATACACGGTTGTCGTCTTTCTTGCCTGCAATGCGTACACGCTTGCGCTTGGATACCAAAGGATTGGTATTCCCTACATTTTCTGCCTGTTTGTCAAGAATGGCATAAACTATATCATCTTTGGTATCTTTAGATTTAACCTTGATATCCAAACCTTTTGCAATGTCAGCCAATGTGGCTACATTCATAGATAATAAATCTTCTTTACTGTACATATAAATTAAATATATGAAATCTAAAATTGGTGATAGTGTTTCACGGATGGAAGCACTTTGTATCGATTTGTATTAAAACGGATGCAAAGGTATATAAAAAAAATGAATCACCAAAATTATTTATTGTGAATTTTTACCATAATTGGAGAAATAGTTGTAATTTTGCATCCGATTAAATATTCAATAATGAATTTTCATAAAAAAAGATGGCATGCCATTTCCGGTCAACCGTTGACGGAGATGGACAAACAAGTGATGTATTGGGAGAATAAAGGCAAGTTGGTGCCGACTCGCGAACTGATTAAAACCCCCGAACAAATAGAAGGTATCAGAAAGAGTGGCGTAGTAAACACAGGTGTGCTGGATGAGGTGTCAAAACAGATTCACGAAGGCATGAACACTCTCGAGATAGACAAGATAGTATATGATTATACTGTTGCACATGGTGCTGTCCCTGCACCTCTTAATTATGAGGGATATCCCAAGAGTGTTTGTACAAGTATAAACGAGGTGGTATGTCACGGTATTCCGAAGGAAACTGACGTGCTGAAAGAAGGGGATATAATTAATGTGGACGTGTCTACCATACTCGACGGATATTTCAGTGACGCTTCACGTATGTTTATAATAGGCAAGACCACTCCTGAGAAAGAACAGTTGGTGCGTGTAACCAAAGAATGTCTGGAAATAGGCGCTGAGGCTGCACAACCTTACGGTTTTGTGGGTGATATAGGTCATGCAATACAGAAATATGCTGAAAAATATCATTATGGTGTGGTACGCGACTTGTGTGGACACGGCGTGGGATTAGAATTCCATGAAGATCCGGAAGTGCTGCATTACGGACACAGGGGTACTGGTATGCTACTGGTGCCCGGTATGGTGTTCACAATCGAACCGATGATCAATATGGGTACGTGGAAAGTGTTTATCGATGCGGATGATAAATATGGCTGGGAGGTGATATCCGGTGATGAACAGCCCAGTGCCCAGTGGGAACATACTTTTGTGATGACCGAACATGGTGTGGAAATCCTAACAGAATAAATGACTATGGACAATAAAGATATATATATATTAGGTATAGAGAGCAGTTGTGATGATACATCTGCTGCCGTACTTCGTAATGGTGTACTGCTTAGTAACGTTACGGCTAGCCAGGATGTGCACAAAGCTTATGGCGGTGTGGTTCCTGAACTTGCTTCGAGAGCTCACCAGGAGAATATAGTACCGGTAGTAGACCAGGCATTGAAGAGAGCTGGTGTCGTAAAAGAACAATTGTCGGCAGTGGCTTTCACCCGTGGGCCGGGACTGATGGGCTCGCTTCTTGTAGGCGTAAGTTTTGCAAAAGGTTTTGCCCGTTCTCTGAATATACCTTTAATAGATGTGAACCATCTGCAAGGACATGTAATGGCCCATTTCATCAAGGAGAGTGATGATGACAAGTCGGCTCCTCCGTTGCCGTTCCTCTGCCTGCTCGTAAGTGGTGGTAACTCGCAGATCGTCAAGGTAAATGCCTACAACGATATGCAGGTGTTGGGACAGACAATAGATGATGCTGCCGGCGAGGCGATAGATAAATGTTCGAAGGTGATGGGACTGGGATATCCGGGCGGACCAATCATAGACAAGTTGGCAAGGCAGGGAAATCCGAAAGCGTATCAGTTTGCGGAACCCCAGATACCTGACTTGAATTATAGTTTCAGTGGATTGAAAACATCCTTTCTGTATACCTTAAGAGATTGGATAAAAGAAGATCCCGATTTTATAGAACATCACAAGAACGATATTGCAGCCAGTCTTGAGTTTACTATAGTGGATATTCTGATGAAAAAGTTGCGTAAAGCGGTTAAAATGACCGGTATCAAGCATGTAGCTGTAGCAGGAGGCGTAAGTGCCAACAACGGATTGCGCAATGCGTTCCGCGAACATGCAGAGAAATATGGTTGGACCATCTATATTCCTAAGTTCAGTTATACCACAGATAATGCTGCAATGATAGGAATAACAGGATATTACAAATATTTAGATGCAGATTTTTGCTCTATAGACAAACCGGCGTTCTCGAAAGTTACATTTAAATAATAATATATGGAATTCGAAAGTAAAATAATAAGTCGCGAGATAGGACAAAAATTGTATGAAAGCGGCATGACACTGGCCACAGCAGAAAGTTGTACAGGCGGAAGGATAGGAGAGTCGGTCATAGCGACACCTGGTAGCAGCACCTACTTCAAAGGTGGTATCATTTCATATACGAATGAAGTGAAAGAGCGTCTGTTGAATGTTGACCATCAATTGATAGAAGAGAAGACGGCTGTTTGTGAGGACGTAGCTATCGCAATGGTCAAAGGTGCCATAACGACACTGGATACGACATTCGCCATTGCCGCCACTGGTGTAGCTGGTCCTGGGGGCGGTACTGCAGAGATACCGGTAGGTACTATCTGGTTGGCATGCGGCAGTGCTGATCATATTAAAACACTCAAGTTGGATGAAGATTTCGGCCGTGATATCAATCTTGATATTGCAACGAATAAAGCCTTGAAATTGTTCCTTGAGTTCCTCAATGAGAATGTAAAAACGATAGAACGTGAAGGTTAAAAAAAATAAAATCAGAGAAAAGTATTGTTTTTTAGAAAAATAATTTGTTTTTTCCGATTTATCTTTGTACCTTTGCACCCTGTTTGGAATAAGTATTAAAAAGAAAACAAAAAATTTAGATAGAAATGTCGAAGATTTGTCAGATTACTGGGAAAAAAGCTCAAATGGGCTGTAATGTATCCCACTCAAAACACCGCACAAAGCGCAGTTTTGATGTAAACCTGTTCAGCAAGAAGTTCTACTATGTAGAAGAAGGTTGCTGGATTAGCCTTAAGATCAGTGCTGCTGGTCTGCGTTTGATTAATAAAGTAGGTCTTGATGCCGCTCTTAAGAAAGCCGTTTCTAACGGTTTCGTGGATTGGAAAGACATTAAAGTAATAGGAGACTAATACCATGGCAAAGAAAGCAAAAGGTAATAGAGTTCAGGTTATATTGGAGTGCACTGAGATTAAGAACAGTGGTATGCCAGGAACAAGCCGTTATGTAACGACTAAAAACCGTAAGAATACTCCTGATAGAATGGAATTGATGAAATACAATCCAATCTTGAAGAAGATGACTCTCCATAAGGAAATCAAATAATAACGATTAAATCAGTCTAAGATATGGCAAAGAAAGTTGTCGCTACCCTCCATGAAGGTTCAAAGGATGGTCGCGCTTATACAAAGGTTATCAAGATGGTAAAGAGCCCGAAGACAGGTGCTTATATTTTTGATGAGCAGATGGTTCCTAATGAAGATGTAAAAGATTTCTTTAAGAAATAATTTCTTAATAAGATATATCAAAAATGGTCGTAATGTTGATTACGGCCATTTTTTTTGTTATTCTTTCCTTTTTATTCGATTATTTCGTACTTTTTTCGTAAGTTTGCACTCAATATATTAAGTATTTGCGCAAATAAAGATTATGGGACTTTTCGGACTTTTTAATAAGGATAAAAAGGAAACACTGGATAAGGGATTGGAGAAGACAAAACAAAGTGTCTTTGATAAACTGGCTCGTGCTGTAGCGGGTAAATCCAAAGTGGATGATGATGTATTGGATAACCTCGAAGAGGTGCTTATCACATCTGATGTGGGAGTGGACACCACTCTTAAGATTATTCACAGAATAGAAGAACGTGTGGCAAAGGATAAATATGTAAGCACGTCGGAACTGAATGGTATTCTTCGAGATGAAATTGCATCCCTTTTGTCCGAAAATAATACTGATGATAATGATAATTGGGATCTTCCTTCAGATCATAAACCTTATGTGATACTTGTGGTTGGTGTGAATGGTGTCGGCAAAACGACAACAATAGGTAAACTGGCTTATCAGTTTAAGAAGGCCGGCAAGAAGGTCTATCTGGGAGCTGCCGATACTTTCCGTGCTGCAGCTGTGGAACAGTTGTGTATATGGGGAGAAAGGGTAGGTGTGACGGTCATCAAACAGCAGATGGGTTCCGATCCTGCGTCTGTGGCTTTCGATACACTCTCGTCGGCTAAGGCCAATGGTGCCGATGTCGTACTCGTTGATACGGCAGGTCGTCTGCACAATAAGGTGGGACTGATGAACGAACTGAAGAAGATTAAGGAAGTAATGAAGAAAGTGTTGCCTGAAGCTCCGGACGAGGTGATGTTGATACTCGACGGTAGTACAGGACAGAATGCTTTTGAACAAGCAAAGCAGTTCTCGGCCGTAACGCAGATTACCAGTTTGGCTATTACCAAACTGGATGGTACGGCAAAAGGAGGTGTTGTTGTCGGCATCAGCGACCAGTTGAAAGTACCTGTCAAATATATAGGACTGGGTGAAGGTATGGAAGACCTTCAACTGTTCAACAAACGCCAGTTTGTGGATTCTTTGTTTAATGCCAATGCATAACGGAGAATGAAGAAAAATACAATAGATATTATCACAATGGGCTGCTCTAAAAACCTCGTGGACAGCGAGACATTGATGAGTCAGTTTGAAGCCAACGGATACAAATGTACGCACGACAGCAAGAATCCTCAGGGAGAGATTGCGGTTATCAATACATGCGGTTTCATAGAAGCAGCAAAAGAGGAGAGTATCAACACAATATTGGAATTTGTCCAGGCTAAGGAAGAAGGCAGGCTTCGTCGCCTGTATGTGATGGGCTGTCTGTCTCAGCGCTATCAGAAAGAACTGGAGGCTGAAATACCACAGGTGGACAAGTTTTATGGTAAGTTTAATTACAAACAACTGTTACAGGATTTGGGGAAAGCTGATATCGCATCATGCGATGGCAAGCGACATATAACCACACCTCGCCATTATGCTTATCTTAAAATAAGCGAGGGATGTGATCGCCATTGCGCCTATTGCGCTATTCCTATCATCACCGGTCCGCATAGGAGCAGACCGATGCAGGATATACTCGACGAAGTCCGTTCTCTTGTAGCAGAAGGCACAAAAGAGTTTCAGGTGATAGCTCAGGAACTGACATATTATGGGGTAGACCTCGACGGTAAGCGTCATATAGCTGAGTTGATATCCAATATGGCAGATATACCAGGTGTAAAGTGGATTCGTCTGCATTATGCTTATCCAGCCCATTTCCCATGGGAAATGTTGCAGGTGATGCGTGATAAACCGAACGTTTGTAATTATTTGGATATCGCACTACAGCATGTGTCTGACAATATGTTGGAAAGAATGCAGCGCCATGTGACAAAGAAGGAAACTTATGAACTGGTACGCCGTCTGCGCGAAGAAGTGCCCGGAATTCATATCCGTACTACATTGATGGTCGGTTTCCCCGGTGAAACGGAAGAAGACTTTGAAGAACTGATGGAGTTCACGCGTTGGGCCAGATTCGAAAGGATGGGGGCCTTCACATATTCAGAGGAAGAAGGTACATACAGTGCAGAGCATTATAAGGATGATATATCCGAGGACGTGAAGAACGACCGGTTGGACCGACTGATGACTCTGCAACAGGAGATAAGTGCTGAGATAGAGGCGGAAAAAGTGGGCAAGGTGATGAAAGTTGTCATCGACCGCAAGGAAGGCGGCTACTACGTAGGGCGCACAGAATTCTGTTCACCGGAAGTTGATCCTGAAGTGCTGATTCCCGCCAGTGAGAAAAAACTCAGAGTAGGTTCTTTTTATGATACAAAGATAACATCTTCAGAAGAATTCGACATATACGGTACTACTTTATTCTAAGATATATGAACAACAAGGAATTCATAACAGAATTGGCTAAAAGAACCGGTTATTCGGCTGATGACACGCAGAAGATGGTGCGTACCATCATTGATGCGATGAGTAGCGAGTTTGAGAACGGTGAAGCCGTGACTGTGCCCGGTTTCGGTGCTTTTGAAATTAAGAAGAAACTAGAACGGGTTGTGATTAACCCTGGTACACAACAGAAAATGTTGGTGCCGCCAAAACTGGTGCTCAACTTCAGACCTGTGTCCGGAATTAAGGAAAAACTTAAAAATCTAGGTCAAGATGAGTAAGAATACAATTAAAGAATTGGCTTCCACTATTGTCGATAGACATAGTCTGAATCAGTCTGACGCGGAATCTTTCGTTGATTCCCTTTTCAAATTGGTATTTGAAGCTCTTGATGCAGATAAGATAGTGAAAGTCAAAGGACTCGGCACGTTCAAGATAATAGAAGTGCAAGAACGGGAAAGTGTCAATGTGAATACAGGAGAACGTGTCGTGATAGAAGGTCACGGCAAGATCAACTTTATCCCGGACAATTCGATGAAGGATCTTGTCAACAAACCTTTTGCCCAGTTTGAGACAGTGATCGTAAACGACGGGGTTGACTTTAATGTAATTGATGACAAGGAAGATAATAATGACGCTTCTATACTGGAACAAATAGATGATAATATATTTTCGGCCAACATGCAGTCCCCGGTAGAAGAAAAAACGGTTGCACCTATTCAACAATTGGAAGATGAGGAAGAACAAAAACCAGAAGAGAAACTAGTACAAAAATCAGAAGCTGAGCCAGAAGAAGTTGACAAAGAGGTGATTCAAGAGGTGACTCAAGAAGTAACTCAAGAAGTGATTCAAGAAGAGACGAGTATAAACGAGAATGTCGAAGAAAATGCAAAAGAGTCTTTAAAAGAAGACTCTGACGAAGATTCGACAGTTGAGTTAATTCCGGAAGAATCGTCTGAAGAAGAACATTTTGAACTGGTTGATTTTTCTGAGACAGAAGATGAAAGTGAAACAGAAAAGCCTGTCGCAGAACAGACTGCTACAGAGGAAGTCAAGTCTGATACGGTGCAGGAAGAAATAGCAGAGGAAGAGAACTCAACCGAAAAAGAAGATGCAGAGGAAACCGACGACGAAGTGGAACATAAAAGTAATATAGGAAGAATCGCACTATCTGTGTTCTTTGCTATCTTACTATTTGTGGCAGGATATTTCGTAGGACAGTATGTTCCGATAAGCAGTCTCGCCAATATCGGAACGGCATCTGTTGCGGAGAAAACCGCTAAACCTGTGCCGGTTAAGAAACCAGTAAAGAAGACAGACAAGAATGTAATCAAAGCTGAACCACGGGAGCAGAAAAAACAACCGTCAACGGTCAAGGATGTCCCCAAACCGATAGCAAAAACTGTTGATGCAAAAGCTCCGGAACAGTCATCAGATATATATGATAAAAAGAGCGTACAGGTCCGTACAGGAGCATACCGAATCATAGGAATGTCAAAGACAGTAACCCTAAAATCAGACGAGTCGCTCAAGAGATTCTCAGACAGAACACTCGGTCCCGGTATGGAATGTTATATCATTGCGTTTAATGATTTGGACGGAAGTACGACAGTCAAAAAAGGACAGATAATAAAGATACCAAAACTTGAATTGCGACATCATAAATCAAGATAGTCTTAAAAGTTTCTTAAAATGAAAGTTTTTAGAAACTTTTTTAATATAATTTAGATGCTAAATTTCGCTGTTAAACTATTTATGTAGTACTTTTGCGTCTAGTTTGATAAAAGTTAGAAATAATAAAAACAAATTATAGAGATTATGGCAGAAGCTATTGATATCCGTGAACTGAATATGCGGATAGAACAACAAAGCGCGTTTGTTACAAACCTAACCACAGGTATGGATCGCGTAATCGTGGGTCAGAAACATCTAGTCGACTCACTTCTGATCGGTTTGCTAAGTGATGGGCATATCCTGCTCGAGGGTGTTCCCGGATTGGCAAAGACATTAGCAATCAAAACGCTATCACAATTGATAGACGCTGATTATAGCCGTATCCAGTTTACACCTGATTTGTTGCCTGCCGATGTAGTAGGTACAATGATCTATTCGCAGAAGGAAGAGAAATTCAATGTAAAACAGGGACCTGTATTTGCCAACTTCGTATTGGCGGATGAAATCAACCGTGCCCCGGCAAAGGTACAGAGCGCATTGCTCGAAGCTATGCAGGAACACGAGGTGACAATAGGAAGCAAGACCTTTATGCTGCCTAACCCGTTCCTTGTTATGGCCACACAGAACCCGATAGAGCAAGAAGGAACATATCCATTACCAGAAGCACAGGTAGACCGTTTTATGCTCAAGGTAGTGATAGATTATCCGACACTGGAAGAAGAAAAACTGATTATCCGTGAGAATATACGCGAAGGATTGCCCAAGGTTAGTCCTGTAACAACCGCCGATGAAATAATCAAGGCACGCGAAGTGGTACGCGAGGTATATATTGATGAGAAGATAGAACAGTATATCGCTGATATCGTGTTCGCTACACGTTATCCCGACCGTTACGGACTGAAAGATATGAAAGAACTGATCAGCTTCGGCGGTTCACCACGTGCCAGTATCAATCTGGCCAAGGCATCCCGTGCCTATGCGTTCATCAAGCGTCGCGGTTATGTGGTTCCAGAAGATGTGAGAGCCATCGCCCATGATGTACTACGTCATCGTATCGGACTCACTTACGAAGCTGAGGCCAACAATATCACGAGCGAAGAGATTGTAAGTAAGATAATCAACAAAGTGGAGGTTCCTTAATGGAGACTTCGGATATATTAAAGAAGGTCCGCAAAATTGAAATAAAGACTCGTGGACTGAGCAATAATATCTTTGCAGGCCAGTATCATTCGGCCTTTAAAGGCAGAGGTATGGCGTTCAGTGAAGTGCGCGAGTATCAATTTGGTGATGATGTGCGTGATATCGACTGGAATGTCACGGCACGTTTTCATCGTCCTTATGTTAAGGTATTCGAAGAAGAGCGCGAGCTGACCGTGATGCTGATGATTGACGTCAGCGGATCTTTGGATTTCGGCACAACCCATCAGTTGAAGAAAGATATGGTAACCGAGATAGCCGCCACCCTGGCGTTCAGTGCCATTCAGAATAATGATAAGATAGGTGTTGTATTCTTCTCGGATAAGATAGAGAAGTACATACCTCCAAAGAAAGGCCGCAAGCATATTCTTTATATCATTAGAGAGATGCTCGACTTCCATCCGGAGAGTCAGAAGACAGATGTAAAGATGGCGGTTGAATTCCTTAACAGGGTCATGAAACGCCGTTGTACCGCATTTATATTAAGCGACTTCTATGTAAGGGAGAATTTCGAGAACGCCCTTACAATATGCAATCGTAAAAATGATGTGGTGGCTATACAGGTGTACGACCCCAGAGCGAAGCGACTGCCTAATGTGGGACTGATGCGCGTGAGGGATGCCGAGACAGGTCATGAGATGTATATAGATACAGGCAGCAAGAGTTTGCGACAAGCTCATGAACGATATTGGATATCCCGTGAGAAGACACTGAAGAATATCTTTAATAAGAGCAATGTGGATAATGTAGCCATAGCGACCAACGAGGATTATGTGAAATCGCTGATACAGTTATTCTCTCAAAGAAATTGATATGAAGAGATTTTTATCTTTTATTATATGTGTGATAGCTGTACTGAATGCCAGTGCACAGACTGTGAATGTAGAGACTAAGATAGACTCTATACAGATGTTCGTCGGCGAACAGGTTCATCTTACTCTTACTGTGACAATGGGTGATAAGCAGCATCTGAAAATGCCTTATTTTAAACCGTCCCAGTATATCACTCCTGGTGTAGAGGTGTTAAGTGCGGAAGTGGCCGACACGACGGAACTGGACAATAATATGATATCTGTTTCCAAGAAGTATACACTTACTTCGTTTGACGAGAAATTATATTATATACCTCCAATGACGGTAACTGTGGATGGCAAGAAATATCAGAGCAGGAGTCTGGCACTGAAAGTGCTCACTATCGATGTCGATATGAAGCATCCCGAGAAATTTTTCGGTCCCAAAGATGTTCAGGACAATCCATTCCAATGGAGTGACTGGAGTTTGACTTTCTGGTTGAGCGTATTCATGGTATTGCTCTGTGCATTAGGCTATTATCTATATCTGATATACAAAGGGCATAAACCCGTAACGGTAAGTCTTAAGATGATTAAGAGATTACTGCCGCATCAGAAAGCGCTAAGTGAGATAGAACAGATAAAGGCAGACAGGATGGTGACATCAGAGAATGCCAAGGAATATTACACCAAACTTACAGACACTCTTCGTAAGTATATAGAGGAACGTTTCGGATTCTCTGCTATGGAGATGACAAGTTCAGAGATTATATCCCGACTGCAGGATACGGGCGATCAGAAGATGATAGACGAACTCAATGAACTGTTCCGTACTGCCGATCTTGTCAAGTTTGCTAAATATTCGACACTGATTAACGAGAATGATATGAACTTGGTCAATGCTATTGAGTTCATTAACAGTACAAAGGTAGAACAGCAGACACAAGAGGTCGTAAAACCTCAACTGTCGGAGTCGGAGAAAAAGAACAAAAAGTCGCGTAAATGGTTGCGTGTTGCTATTACTTCAATTGTGATAATATGTGTGGCTTTGCTCACATATATTCTCTATACGATGTACGAATTAATATAAAGGAAGAATTATGGAATTTGCCAACAAAGAATATTTGTTTCTCCTATTGTTGTTGATACCATATATCTTGTGGTTTATGTTATACCGCAAGAAGAGTGAACCGACAATGCAGATGAGCGACACTTATGCGTACAGATATGCGCCTAAGAGTTGGAAGATAAGACTGATACATCTGCCCCTTCTATTAAGGATTATCACATTTGTGATGATCATCCTGGTTTTGGCTCGCCCACAGACACATAATTCATGGAAGAATGAATCGACAGAAGGTATTGATATCATGCTTGCCATGGATGTCTCTACCAGTATGCTTGCAGAAGACTTGAAACCGAACAGGATAGAGGCGGCAAAGGCTGTCGCTGCCGAGTTTATTTCGGGTAGGCCGAATGATAATATAGGACTTACGATATTTGCAGGCGAAGCGTTCACGCAGTGTCCTATCACCACCGATCATCAGTCGTTGCTCAATCTGTTGCAGAATGTACGTACAGATATCGCTGCAAGAGGATTGATACAAGACGGCACCGCAGTAGGAATGGGACTTGCCAATGCCGTTAGCAGACTGAAAGACAGTAAGGCGAAAAGTAAGGTCGTCATACTCCTGACAGACGGTTCGAACAATATGGGAGACATATCGCCGATGACCGCTGCCGAGATAGCAAAGAGTCTTGGTATCAGAGTCTATACGATCGGTGTGGGAACTAACCGTATGGCACCATACCCGATGCCGGTGGCAGGCGGTGTGCAATATGTCAACATCCCGGTGGAGATAGATACGCAGACCCTGGCTGATATTGCTTCGACAACGGATGGTGACTTTCACAGGGCTACCAATACATCCCAGTTGAAACAGATTTATCGTTCTATAGATAAGTTGGAAAAGACTAAATTGAATGTAAAGAAATACAGCAAGAAGTACGAAGCCTACCAGTTGTTTGCAGCTATAGGCATATTGTCCTTATTGCTTGAGATATTATTACGGATAACAGTATTCCGCAGAATACCGTAATGACGTATAAGTAAAAATAAGAAAGAATATGTTTCGATTCGAAGATTCCATATACCTATATTTATTGGCGGTGATACCACTCTTGGCTATCATCCGCTTTATCAGTTCACGCAGACGAGTACGCAGATTGCGTAAGTTTGGTGATATGACATTATTAAAAGAGATGATGCCGGATGTATCCCGATTCCGCCCTTCGGTAAAATTCTGGTTGCTGGAGTTCGCTTTATTCCTATTGATAGTCATGCTGGCCCGTCCACAGATGGGAACGAAGATCAGTCATGAGAAACGTAACGGTATAGAGACGATGATAGCGCTGGATATCAGTAATTCTATGCGGGCAGAGGATGTGGAACCGTCGCGACTGGATAAGAGTAAGATGCTGATAGAGAACATGGTCGACAATTTTACGAACGATAAGATCGGTTTGATTGTATTTGCAGGCGATGCATTTGTGCAGTTACCTATTACGACCGATTATGTATCAGCCAAAATGTTCCTCAATAATATAGATCCTACAATGATTGCCACCCAGGGAACAGACATCAAGGGTGCCATTGATATGGCAGTCAACTGTTTCACGCAGCAGGAGGGTGTAGGCAAGGCCATTATTGTCATCACCGACGGTGAAGACCATGAAGGAGGTGCAGTAGAGGCAGCCGAAGCCGCAAAGAAGAAAGGTATGAGAGTCTATGTACTGGGAGTCGGTTCTACGAAAGGTTCACCAATACCTGTACCGGGTTCCAATGATTATATGAAAGACAATACGGGGCAGACGGTCATGTCGGTCCTCAACGAAAGTATGTGTAAGGAAGTGGCGTCTGCCGGAGGTGGAGCCTATATACATGTCGACAATAACAATGCAGCCCAGGAGCAGTTGAACAGCGAACTGGCCAAATTGTCAAAGAAAGATATTACCAGCACTATATACAGTGAATACGACGAGCAGTTTCAGGCATTCGGTATATTGGCAATCATTGTCCTGATCATAGAAATCTGTATACTCGACCGCAGGAATCCGCTGCTGAAGAACGTTAAATTATTCCGTAAGAAATGAAAGGTTTAAGATATATATACATCATCGTAGCATTTTTCGTATGTGGATTGGCGCAGGCACAGACCGACCGCACATACATTGCGGCAGGTAACAAACTATACCGTCAGAGACAGTTTGCCCAGTCGGAAGTAATGTACCGTAAAGCGATAGACAAAAATCCCCGGAATCCGCATGCCGTATACAATCTAGGCAATGCCCTTCTGATGCAGAAGAAAGATTCCCTGGCACTGATACAGTATCAGAATGCGGCCAAGATGGAAACCAGTAAGATGCGCCTTGCCAAATCGTATCATAATATGGGAGTCATCTTTCAGTCAAGACAGATGTATCAGGAGGCCATACAGGCATACGAACAGGCTTTGAGAAATAATTCCCGCGACAATGAGACAAGATACAATCTCGTGCTGTGTAAGAAGCAGTTGAAGAATAATCCTCCGAAAAATGACAGGAAGAATAACAAGAACAAGAAAAACAAGAACGACAAAGACAAGAATAAAGATAAGAATAAGCAAGATCAGAACAAAGATAAAAACAAGGACAAAGATCAGCAGAAAAAGAATCAGCAAAATAAGAATCAGATGAGTAAGGACAATGCTGAACAGTTGCTCAATGCGGCAATACAGCAGGAACAGGCCACTCAACAGAGAATGAAAAAAGCAATGCAACAGCCGCGTACACGACAACTGCAGAAAAATTGGTAATTGTTGAATTGTGAAATGAAGATAGAATGCGTATGAAGAAGTTTTCCTTTCTTATATTATTATTTATTATAGTCATCAATGCAGAGGCGCAGCGCCTTGAAGCATCTGCTCCGTCTCAGGTTTCCGTGGGCGAGCAGTTCCGACTTACCTATACGGTGAACAGCCAGAATGTCAGTAGTTTCCGTGCTGGCAGCATACCAGAAGCCTTGGAAGTGCTGATGGGACCGAGCACATCGTCACAGTCGAGTTTTCAGATGGTCAACGGTCATACCAGCAGTTCATCCAGCATCACATACACATATATATTATGTGCCAACAAGAACGGTTCGTTCGTTATTCCTCCAGCTCATATTAATGTAGGGGGAAGAAATGTCGCATCAAGCGCACTGCGCGTGCGTGTATCAGGCAGGGCCAGACAGACAGCGAATACGGGCGGAGCCGATGACAGTAATCAACCGCACATGCGGGCTGCCGGTTCTCGTATAAGCAGCAACGACCTGTTTATCAAAGTCAATGCCAACAAGAAGCGTGTTCATGAACAGGAGCCGGTGTTGCTTACATACAAAGTGTATACCCAGGTAGACCTTACCCAACTGGAAGGTAAAATGCCTGATCTGAAAGGTTTCCATACGCAGGAAGTCCCATTGCCACAACAGAAGAACTTCCGTGTGGAAAGGGTCAACGGCCGTGTGTATAGGACTGTTACATGGAGTCAGTATGTGATGTATCCGCAGATGACAGGTAAACTTCAGATACCTTCCATCAAGTTTGATGGCGTAGTGGTTCAGCAGAACCGTAGCGTAGATCCGTTTGAAGCATTCTTCAATGGCGGTTCAGGATATGTGGAAGTCAGAAAGACTATCAATGCTCCGGGCATCAGTATACAGGTTGACCCGCTACCGACACGTCCTTCTAATTTTTCAGGAGGTGTAGGCCGTTTTGATATTTCCGCCCAACTTAACAAGAAAGAGGTTAAAGCCAACGACCCGATATCTTTGAGAGTTGTTGTAAGTGGTATCGGTAATCTGAAACTGATCAAACAGCCTGTCGTTAATTTCCCGAAGGATTTTGATAAATACGATGCCAAAGTCACAGATAAGACAAGACTTACCGTTAACGGTGTGGAAGGCAATATGATATATGATTTCTTAGCCGTGCCACGTCATCAAGGTAAATTTACGATACCGGCAGTGGAATTCACCTATTATGATACCGGCACCAACAGTTATAAGACCATCAAGACGCACGCTTACCAGGTGAATGTTACCAAAGGAAGCGGGAGCAGTTCGATGAGCGATTATAGCGGAGGCGATGATGTCAAATTGCTCAACAGTGATATTCATTATATCAAGACAGGTGATGCCGACCTGCATGATGCGAATGATTTCTTCTTCGGATCCACGAAGTATATGATATTGCTCACTGTCCTGCTATTATGTTTCATTACCTTAATGATCGTATTCCGCAAGAGAGCAATCGATAATGCCAATATCGGTAAGATGCGTGGAAAGAAAGCCAATAAGATGGCGACACGTCGTCTGAAGTTGGCTAGTAAACTGATGTTTGCAGGTAAACAGACTGAATTCTACGATGAAGTGCTGAAGGCTTTATGGGGATATGTAGGTGATAAACTGAACATACCTGTAGAGCAGTTGTCAAAAGACAATATCAGTGAAAAGTTGCAGTCGCGCGGTGTAGACACTGAAAACATACAGACATTCATTGACGCCATCAATGAGTGCGAATTTGAACGTTATGCCCCCGGTGATACATCAGGGAATATGGAAAAAGTATTCGGACAGGCAATGAATGCAATAGAAAAAATAGACGGAACACTTGGTAAAAAACGTAATAACAGATCCACTGTTGTCAAGTCGGTTATCATCATAGCTATGTTATCCATATCCATGACAGGACACGCCATAACAAAGGCCAATGCCGATACCGCATACGTGCACGAGAACTACCAGCAAGCGATAAAAGATTATGAAGAATTGCTTCACGGAGGTGTCAGTGCAGATATCTATTATAATCTCGGTAATTCATATTACCGTACAGACAATATAACAAAGGCGGTACTTAATTATGAGCGTGCCCTGTTGTTATCTCCGGGCGATCCCGATATCAGGTTCAACCTGCAGTTGGCCCGCAGCAAAACGATTGATAAGATTACTCCTGAGAGTGAAATGTTTTTCATTACATGGTATCATTCCTTGGTCAATCTTACCAGTGTGGACGGTTGGGCAAAGATAGGCATCATCAGTCTTGTCTTGTCATTGATGCTTGCTTTGGCCTATTTGTTCTCAGGCAGGATGTGGTTGCGTAAGACCGGTTTCTTCGGCGGTGTGGTGTTGCTAGTATGCTTTATATTCAGCAATGTATTCGCATATCAACAGAAACAGCAGTTGATCAACCGTACCGGTGCTATCATTATCGTACCGTCTGTATCGGTCAAGAGTACACCGTCGGCAGGTGGAACGGATTTGTTCGTTATTCACGAAGGAACAAAAGTGACCATATCCGACGGTTCGATGAAAGGCTGGAAAGAGGTAAAACTGTCCGATGGGAAAGAAGGATGGATACAAGTAGATAAAATGGAGGTCATATAGAAGATGGGTTTACAGTGGTTTGTCGCATTAGACCAGCAATTACTTCATTCTATGAATGGCAGTGATTCATTGTTCCTTGACGGGATGATGAGAACAATATCATCCGGTTATACATGGATACCATTATATCTTGCATTGTTATATATTGTCATCCGCAACAATGAGAATATGAATCAGATCATGCTCATTATCGGGTGCAGCGCCATCTGTCTTGTGCTTTCCGAAGGTGTGGCAGACGGTATAGCGAAACCGTTGGTGGAAAGATTGCGACCTACCTACGATCCTATGATCAGAGGTTCTGTAGATATTGTCGACGGTATCACAGGGCCGCAACCTTATGGATTCTTTTCCGCGCATGCCGCCAACACGTTCGGCATCGCATTGCTATTTATACTGATAGTGCGCAGCAGAATCTTGTCCGTCACGTTGGTGATATGGTCTCTTCTGAACGGTTATTCACGCATCTATCTCGGTGTGCATTATCCCGGTGATGTGATATGCGGACTGTTGTGGGGCTCTGTCTCCGCCATTATTGCTTATATTGTGTATTGGCGTGTGCATCGCAAGATAGCATCTCCGGACAATTATATATCATCACAATACACAAATACCGGATATAGTTTTGCAGATATAGATATCGTACAGTCGATTTTCGCATTTACGATGCTCTATGTGATGATTCGCAGTCTTATTTATTGTTATTGATTATGGATACAAAACATATAAAGATAAGTGACTATAATTATCCTTTACCGGATGAACGTATAGCAAAGTTTCCTATTGCTCAGCGCGACCATTCCAAACTGCTGTTGTATAAGCACGGCGAGGTAGGTGAGGATTCGTTTTATAATCTGTCAAGTCATCTGCCATCGGGCGCCCTGATGATATTCAACAATACGAAGGTGATACAGGCGCGCATCCATTTCCGTAAGGAGACAGGTGCATTGATAGAAGTTTTCCTTCTGGAACCCGCTGAACCTACCGATTATGAACTGATGTTCCAGACCACTTCTACCTGCTCATGGTTGTGCATGGTAGGCAATCTGAAAAAATGGAAAGAAGGTCCACTCGAACGTGATTTTGAGATCAAGGGCGAAAAACTCACCCTTGTCGCGGAGAGAATAAGGGAACAAGGAACCAGTCAACTGGTCAAGTTTACATGGAACAACGAAAATATATCATTCGCTGATATTCTCGAATCAGTAGGCGAACTGCCCATTCCCCCGTATCTCAACCGTGAGACTCAGGAGAGTGACAAGGTGACATACCAGACTGTCTATTCCAAAATAAAAGGTTCGGTGGCTGCCCCGACAGCCGGTCTGCATTTTACGGATGCGGTACTCAAAGATCTTGATGCCCACGGCATTGACAGGGAAGAACTTACACTGCATGTAGGAGCAGGGACATTCAAACCTGTAAAGAGCAAAGAGATAGAAGGTCATGAGATGCACACCGAATATATCAGTGTACACAGGTCAACCATTGAGAAACTGATACAGCACGACGGTTGTGCGATAGCAGTAGGAACGACCAGTGTCCGAACACTCGAAAGTTTATATTATATAGGTGTACGTCTGAGTAAGAACCCCAATGCCACAGAACAGGAACTGCATATAGACCAGTGGGAACCTTATGATACGAATCCTACCATGTCGGCTGTCGATTCGATGCGTCAGATATTAGCCTATTTCGACCGTAACGGCTTGAATGCCCTCCATACCAGTACACAGATTATCATAGCCCCAGGTTATCATTATAAAATAGTCAAGATGCTGATTACGAATTTCCATCAGCCGCAGAGTACACTGCTGTTACTTGTCAGTGCTTTTGTCAATGGCGACTGGCACAAAATATACGATTACGCCCTTTCTCACGATTTCCGTTTCTTGAGTTATGGCGACAGTTCACTTTTAATTCCATAATAAAATGCAAAAAGGAGATAGAGTCAGGTTTCTTTCAGAGACAGGCGGAGGCGTCGTAGCAGGCTTCCAGGATAAATATACCGTATTGGTGGAAGATGAAGACGGATTCCAGATTCCCACACCGATCAATGATGTCGTCGTCATAGAAACAGACGACTATAATATAGCCAAAGTGCATACCAGTGATGTGACCAAGAATGTGGAGAAGACGAAATCCATACCACATAGGTCTCTGGATGATGAAGATGAGGATTACGACCCATCCGAACGTCCTGTTACCTTCAAGGCCAAGGCTGAAGAGCGCAAAGGCGGTGAAAAACTGTCGGCATATCTTGCTTTCGTGCCTGTTGATATCAAGGAAGTCAGTTCTACGACATTCGAGGCATACTTTGTCAATGACAGCAATTATTATATGTACTATACCTATCTTTCTGCCGAAGGTAATGAATGGAACGTACGGAGCACTGGAGAGGTGGAGCCCAATACCAAACTCTTTATTGAAGAATTCGGGCGCGACATCTTAGGAAGTATCGAACGGGTGTCCATTCAGGTTATCGCCTATAAGAAAGACAAAGGTTTCTTGTTGAAACCAACCATTGATGTACAGTTGCGCATCGATTCGGTTAAGTTTTATAAGTTGCACACATTCCAGGACAACGACTTCTTCGAGACGCCAGCCCTGTTGTATACCATCGTCGAGAATGATCAGGTAGCCCGTCCGCTTGTTATCGATGCCGAAAAACTGAAACAGCAGATGTATCAGAAGAAGACAGCTGACAACCTGTCCTCACCGGCAAGAGTGAATAAGCACGTGGACGACAAGAATGCCCCCATTGTCGTGGATCTCCATGCAGGGGAAATATTGGAGTCGACAGCCGGCATGAGCGCAGGCGACATACTGAAGTACCAGATAGAACAGTTTAATAAGACCATAGAGCAGTATAAAAGTAAACGCGGCACCAAAATCGTCTTTATCCATGGGAAAGGTGAAGGAGTGCTCCGTCATGCCATCATACATGAATTAAACTATCGTTACAAGCAATATTCCTATCAGGATGCCAGTTTCCAGGAATATGGCTATGGCGCTACCCAGGTAACGATCAAATAGTAACTTAATACCAGAACAAAGATGAAACACGGATTTATTAAAGTAGCCAGTGCGGTCCCCGCTACAAGAGTAGCCGACTGTAAGTACAATGTACAGCAGATTGAATCTCTGATCGTTCAGTCGGAAGGCAAAGGTGTTGAAGTAATTGTTTTTCCCGAACTTTGTATTACGGGTTATTCATGCCAGGACCTGTTTAAGGGACAGATGCTGTTGGATGAAGCAGAAAATGCCGTATTGCAGTTGCTTGATTTTACCCGTAAACTAGATATTATAGCCATCGTCGGACTGCCTGTCGCCGTGGGCGGCGTACTGCTCAATTGTGCCGCAGTCATACAGAAAGGACTGATACTCGGTATTATACCTAAGACATGTCTGCCCAATTACAGTGAGTTTTACGAAAAACGCTGGTTTGCCTCTTCACGTGATGTTGATAAATCCCAGATACGTTTCGCCGGTAACATCGTCAGTATCTCATCCGACCCGCAACTGTTCAGAACGTGCGACGGTGTGACTTTCGGTATCGAAATATGTGAAGATGTCTGGGCACCCACACCTCCAAGCAATCAACTTACACTTTCGGGGGCGGATGTGATATTCAATTTGTCGGCAAGCGACGAACTGATCGGTAAGCACGACTATCTCACCGCTCTGCTGGCACAGCAGAGTGCACGTACATTAAGCGGATACGTATACAGCGGATGCGGATTCGGCGAAAGCACACAGGATGTGGTATACGGAGGTAATGCCCTCATCTTCGAAAACGGTAAACTGATAGCAGAATCAGAACGTTTCAGTTTTAAGGAACAACTCATTATCTCGCAGATCGACGTAGAGCGACTACGTTCCGAGCGTCGTAACAATACCACATTCGTCAATGCCCAGCACGGAGCCACCGCCACGATAACAGAGGCGAAACCGGTAGCACCGAGAGACTTCGAGTTTCTCCGCGACGTTCTGCCGCATCCATTCATCCCTACGGGGAATGACATGGAAAAGAACTGCCAGGAAATATTCAATATACAGGTAGCCGGTCTTGCCAAGCGTCTGAATCACACCGGATGCCGAAGGGTGGTCATCGGCATCAGCGGCGGATTAGACTCCACACTGGCCCTACTGGTATGCGTCAAGACATTTGATAAACTCCAGATACCCCGCACAGGTATCATCGGTGTTACCATGCCGGGATTCGGAACGACAGACCGTACCCGCACCAATGCTGTAAGTCTGATGCAGAGTCTGGGCGTTTCATCGCGCGAGATCAATATATCCGATTCGGTACGCCAGCATTTCAGTGATATAGGCCATAACATCAACGAGCACGACATCACCTATGAGAATTCGCAGGCACGCGAACGCACTCAGATTCTGATGGACCTCAGTAATCAGTTGGGCGGATTGGTCATCGGCACAGGCGACCTTTCCGAACTTGCTCTGGGATGGGCCACCTATAACGGCGACCACATGAGCATGTACGGTGTCAACGCTGGAGTGCCCAAGACATTGATCAAGTATCTAGTCAGATACGTGGCAGAGAGTGGGGTAGACGCCGATTCCAGGAACACGTTGCTTGATATCATAGACACCCCTATCAGTCCCGAACTGATTCCCGCAGATGAACAAGGCAATATCAGGCAGAAGACAGAAGATCTGGTAGGTCCGTACGAATTGCACGATTTCTTCCTGTATTATTTTCTCAGATACGGTTTCCGTCCCTCCAAGATATATTTCCTTGCCAAGAAAGCTTTCGACGGCACTCACAGCGAAGCCGAAACCTATTCAGACGACGTCATCAAACATTGGCTCACCTCGTTTTTCCGCAGATTCTTCGGTCAGCAGTTTAAGCGCAGTTGCCTGCCCGACGGTCCCAAGGTGGGAAGTGTCAGTCTCAGTCCGCGAGGCGACTGGCGTATGCCGTCCGATGCCAGTTGTGCATCCTGGTTAGCAGAATGTGAAGAGTTATAGGTATATTGACTTATGTCAAAAATACACTTATTTTGAATAAAAAATGGGTAATTATATTGTTTCGACCCCAAATCATTCTTATCTTTGCATTATCAAATAAGACAAAAGGTCTCAATAGGTAATAGTTTTGATGAGGTAGAAAGATTGATTTGAGGGAGAATGTGATTAATTATTAGTAGAGAATGAGAAAAGGGATGCCTGCTGAAGGCATCCCTTTTTTATGGTATGATATAATACTCTTATTTGAAAGCAATAATCCGTGTCAGTTCGCGGTCGAAATAGAACGTTTCTTTTTTCTTGTCCATCTTGTCGCTCTTACCATCTACGAGATATGATACTCTGATATAATAGATCGTTTTAGGAATACCACCTTCCGCATATTTGATATTCGTCCTGTACAGTTTAAGTCCGTTAGCCTTGCTGCGCATATCTGTCACGATGCTGTCGTTGATATACGCCGTCGAGTCTATCTTCGTATAACTCTTGTTATTGGCGACGGAAGCATCTTTCATGTTCGCCTCCATAAAGTCGTCAACAAGACTTTCAGCTTTGTCCTGCCGGTCGCACGACGAGACCGACACGGCAAGCGATATAGCCAATATGATAGAATATATAGCTTTCATTTAGTAACTTCTTGCTATGAGGACACGTTTGACAGCCGGTTTGCCCGAGACCATGTCCGTACCCGGAGTCTGTTCGAAGTCGAACGGCACGCAACGTATTGTAGCCTGCGTATCCTCCTTGATCTTAGCTTCAGTCTCGGCAGTGCCGTCCCAGTGGCAGAGGAAGAACCCGCCATCCGTTACGCGCTTCTTGAATTCATCGTAATCATCACATTCGAAGATATGAGCGTCACGGAAAGTCTTGGCTTTATTAAAGATATTATTCTGGATATCATCAAGCAGTTCCTTCACCTTTTCTACAATACCATCCACGGCGAGCGTCTCTTTCTCGAGCGTATCGCGGCGCATCACCTCGATTGTACCGTTTTCAAGGTCACGGCCACCCATGCACAGACGTACCGGTACACCTTTCAGCTCATAATCGGCAAACTTGAAACCGGGACGTTTGTTGTCAGCATCATCATATTTTACAGAGATACCCAGCGCCCGCAGACCATCGATGACAGGAGTCAGTCTTTCAGTGATGGCGTTCAACTGCTCCTCACCCTTTGAGATAGGAACGATGACCACCTGGATAGGGGCCAGACGCGGCGGCAGAACCAAACCGTTGTCGTCGCTGTGAGTCATGATCAGCGCACCGATCAGACGGGTGGATACACCCCATGATGTAGCCCATACATATTCAGGCTTGTTCTCCTTATTCAGATAAGTGACGTCGAAAGCCTTCGCGAAGTTCTGACCCAGGAAATGGCTTGTACCGCTCTGCAGCGCCTTGCCATCCTGCATCATCGCCTCTATCGTATATGTATCCAGAGCACCGGCGAAACGTTCCGTCTCACTCTTTACACCCTGCATCACAGGAACAGCCATCCATTTCTCGGCAAACTCAGCATATACGTGAAGCATCTTCTGAGCTTCCTGTTCAGCCTCTTCGCGTGTGGCGTGGGCGGTATGGCCCTCCTGCCACAGGAATTCGCTTGTACGCAGGAACGGACGTGTACGCATCTCCCAGCGCATCACGTTACACCACTGGTTACACATCAGAGGTAAGTCGCGCCATGAATGGATCCAGTTCTTGTACGTATTCCATATAATCGTTTCGGATGTAGGACGTATAATCAGTTCCTCATCCAGTTTGGCAGCCGGGTCAACCTCTACACCGCTTTTATCCTCTTTGGCGCGCAGGCGGTAGTGAGTCACTACCGCACATTCCTTGGCGAAGCCTTCCACATGTTCAGCCTCCTTACTCAAGAAAGATTTAGGGATAAGCAACGGGAAGTAAGCGTTCTGTGCCCCTGTTTCCTTAAACATCTTATCGAGCTGCTGCTGCATCTTTTCCCATATAGCGTAACCATAAGGTTTGATAACCATACATCCGCGCACGGGCGACTGTTCAGCCAGGTCGGCTTTCATTACAAGATCATTATACCACTGACTATAGTTATCAGCCCTTTTTGTTAGTTCTTTCAGTTCTTTAGCCATAATTTCTTATGTATTTTTTAATTTGGATGCAAAATTAATAAAAAAAAGTTGGTAAAGATAATATTATATGGAAAAAATCGTAACTTTGCATGAGTAAATTCATTTAAACTAAAAAAATAGATTATGAAGAAATTTAAAGTATTCACACTCTTCCTTTGTTTAGGAATTGTTCTTAGTGGTTGTAACAACCTTACTAAAGGTGCCGGCATCGGTGCCGCAGGTGGTGCCCTGTTAGGTGGTATCATTGGTAATATAGCAGGCAACACGGCAGTAGGTGCCGCAGTAGGTGCCGCAGTAGGTGCAGGTACAGGTGCTGTCATCGGCAAGCACATGGACAAGGTAAAGGCCGAAGCTGCCAAGGTACAGAATGCCAAAGTGGAGTCTATCACCGATACCAACGGTTTGCAGGCTGTCAAGGTAACCTTCGATTCAGGTATTCTCTTTGCTACCAACAAGGCTGATCTGAGTGCATCCGCCAAGAGTTCTCTGGCTAAGTTTGCCCAGGTGTTAAACAACAACAAAGACTGTGATATAGCCGTATACGGTCATACCGACAATACAGGTAATGACGGTATCAACATACCATTGTCTCTCCAGCGTGCCCAGAGTGTTCAGAATTATCTGAGCAGTTGCGGTGTACAGTCAGGTGTATTCAAGTATGTAGACGGTAAGGGATCTTCTACTCCTGTAGCCGACAACACTACCGCAGAAGGTCGCAAGCAGAACCGCCGTGTAGAGGTTTACATGTACGCTAGTTCAGATATGATCAATGCCGCAAACAACGGTACACTTAACAATTAATTTTCAGATAATCAGTTTAGTTTGCTCGTGAAAGTTAGACTAATAAGAAATATAGTAAAATGGATAGTGGCAGCCTTTTTCGGCTCCACTATCCTTGCTGTTGTAGCCTATCGTTTCATCCCGGTTTATTTTACGCCACTGATGTTTATCCGCTGCATACAGCAGGCGGGTAGTGGAGAGTCGCTCAAGATGAAGCACCATTGGGAGCCGATGGAAGATATATCCCAGCACCTTCCTGTTGCCGTGATGGCCAGTGAAGATCAGCGTTTCCTGTTACACCATGGTTTTGATGTAGATGCCATAGAGAAGGCAGCCATGCACAATTCAAGAGGTCATAAACGGATGCACGGAGCGTCGACCATCAGTCAACAGACAGCCAAGAATGTGTTCCTTTGGCCGGGCCGTTCATGGGTGCGTAAAGGCTTCGAGGCTTATTTCACAGTACTTATCGAGTTTATGTGGAGCAAACAGCGCATTATGGAAGTCTACCTCAATTCCATTGAAATGGGGGATGGCATCTATGGAGCCCAAGCAGTAGCCGAACAGCATTTTGGAGTCAACGCCATTGACTTATCAAGGATGCAATGCGCCTTGATAGCCGCGTCGCTGCCCAATCCGCGCAAGTTCGACTCCGGTCATCCGTCCGGTTATATGTTCAAGCGTCAGCGTCAGATACTGGATAATATGAAGTTCATACCATCCTTCCCCAAGGAAGGGCAGGATGTGGATCCCGAAACGACCGTAGGCGGCGTCTATCACAAAAAGAAATAGTTCCCCACCGTGCGGGGAAAATGATTTCCTTATTCTATCTTTTTCCATTCGCGTTATGGGCTTTATTCATATCCCGATACGACAGTCCTCAATTCGAGGCCTAGGGGATGAAAATCCTTGCTCAGAATAGAAAAAAAAGAATAATAAACGTCATAACGTCATAGTATGACTTAAACCGTTAACAACCAACGAGTTAATATTTCCAATAACCGTATTGTACGACACAAAACCACATGCTAACGTCACACAAATCAGTGGCTCGGTCATACCAATCGGCTTTATCAAAGACTCGAATCGGTGAGTTGGTACAAAATTTAGGCCTAAATTTGTTGTCAAAGCGGTGGGGATGAAGAGCAATCCCACTGGT
>NZ_CALMHT010000089.1 GCF_937863835.1 uncultured Prevotella sp. | reverse complement strand
GTATTGATATCATGTTGTCGCCAAGGGTGGCGGCAGACGGGGTCGTTATTGGTTGATTACTACTTTCTTTCCGTTCACGATATAGATGCCCTTCGTCGGGTTCTGCACACGGCGGCCCTGCAGGTCGTAGTACACCTTCGTGGCACCGTTGACGTCCGCTGCTGTCTGGTCGGTGATGGCATCGATGGCGGTGGTGCCGCCGAGATCGGAAGAGCACACGTCTGAACACTCTTTCCCTACACGACGCTCTTCCGATCTTTGACGTCCGCTGCTGTCTGGTCGGTGATGGCATCGATGGCGGTGGTGCCGCCGTCGAAACTGAGGGTGAAGCCCTTGGCGCTGGGGTTAAGGCTCGAAGCCAGAATGTAGCAAGTGTTGGCGGCTATCGTCGTGCCTTTGTATGTATAGAACCCGTAAGTGCCCGCTGCCTCACTACTCTCACCCAACGTGAGGTACGTGCCGGTCTCATTCGTGATGTCGGCGGATGCACCTTTGAGCAGGGTGCTGGCGGATGACTGTGTGGTCGAGTTGACACCGTCGCCCAGCATGTCGGCGACAGTGGCGGCATCGGATGTGAGTATTGCCGGTGTGCCGGCAGGTATCACTTTATCTGCAAACTGGGTAAGCTGCATCTTTCCGTTGCTGATGCCCGCGCAGTAGTAAGCCTTGATACCTTCTAGGATGGCTACCTCATAAGGCAGATAGAGCGTGGCTATCTTGGCGGCTGTCACGGTCTTGGGCAGATAAGGATAGATACGGTCGGCGTAAGTGCTCCAGTTTGTCGCTGTCTTATAGGCATTTACGATCGTGCTACCGTTGTCGGCACTTGTGGCATAACTGTACTTTCCGTCTTTGACGTAGAAATTCAGATTAGTGAACTCATCAAACTGCTTTGCATTGATGGTCGGCACTGTGGTGCTTGTCAGCACCATAGTGGTGAGTGAGGAGCAACCGGTGAAGACATATTTTGTTAAGTCACTGTTGCTGATTGTCACCTTCTTAAGATTAGGATTGTAGTAGCAAGTCAATATGTTCACTGCTGTATTCTTACTCATATCGAGCGTAGTGAATAGATTTGCGGAACAGATCAGTTGTGTCAGTTTCGTGTTGTTGCTCACATCGAGTACTGTGAGCTGATTGTTATTGCAGCCCAAATTTTCTAACCCTGCGTTATTGCTTACATCAAGCACCGTGAGCTGATTGCCACCGCAGTACAGAGTGGTCAGTGCGGTATTCTGCCTCACGTCGAGCGCCGTTAACTGATTGTTGTCGCAAAACAGAGAGGTCAGATTAGTGTTGTTGCTCACATCAAGTGACGTGATATTATTGCCATTGCAGTTGATCATGGTCACGCCGCCTGTGATGGTTATATCCTGACCCGTGAGTGTATATGTAACGGTATTTCCCGTTGTGTCGAATGTGGTTTCCTTCACTCCGCTGATGGTCACTGCGCCTGTGGCTTTAATGCCTAACGAGATGGTCGACCCCGCGGTTTTCGCCGTCGTCATCTTGATGGTGGGCAGGGAGCCTGTGTATGTATTACCGTTGGCATCTGTCACATTCCAGTATTTGGCTTTGGCTGCATCCACCTGCGTAGTATAGCAGATATTGCCTTCATTGGCATCACTCGTATCAATGACCTTTAATGTACCCTTGGCATCATTGCTCCAGGTAGGCAGGGAAGTGATGAGGTCTGTCATTGGCGGACCTACGAGCTGATTACCGTAACAGTTCAGTGCGGTCAGGTCTACGACGCTGCCATCTACAACGAGCGCCGTGAGCTGGTTGCCATGGCAGTCGAGGGTTGTCACATCGCCCGTAATGATGACATTCTGCCCTGTGAGCGTATATTCTGTAACTTTTCCTGTATTGTCAAATATATTTCCCTCCACTCCGCTGATGGTCACTGCGTCATTGGCTGTAATGCCTAACGAGATAGTGGAATTCGCGGCTTTCGCCGTCGTCAACTTGATAGTCGGTACGGAGCCGACGTATGGTTCTTTAAGGAGAATGTCTGTCACAAACCAGTGTTTGGCTTTGGCCGCTTCCACTTGTGTGGTCCAGCAGACATTGCCTTCGTCAGTTTCAATCGGATAATAAATAGATAATAAACCCTCGGCTCCACTGCTCCGGGTTGGCAGGGAATTGATGAGAGCAGTCATCGCTGCACCTTTTATCTGATTATGGGAGCAGTACAACGCGGTCAATCCAGTGTTATTGCCCACATCGAGCGCAGTGAGCTGATTTTCATGGCAGTCGAGGGTTGTCACATCGCCCGTAATGATGACATTCTGCCCTGTGAGCGTATATTCTGTAACATTTCCTGTATTGTCAAATATATTTTCCTTCACTCCGCTGATGGTCACTGCGCCTGTGGCTTTAATGCCTAACGAGATGATTTCACCCGTAGCTTTCGTCGTCGTCATCTTAATCACATTTTCCGCCTGTACGTTGAGGGCGGACATGACTGCCACAACGAACAGAATAAAACTAAGTAATCTTTTTTTCATGTCTTTATTATTTTGTTTATGGTTCATTAATTTATATCAGAACACGCAAAGGTATAAAAAAGGATTGGAACGGATATGAACATCGACAAGAAAAAGGTGAACATCGACAAAAAATAAATATGTACATCGACAAGAAAATATGTACATCGATTGATTATCAATAAGTTACGAAGGCAAAAAAATCATCGGATTTTACTGAATTAGTAGTTTTCTGAATATGATATACAAAAAAAGGGAACCGGCAATAACCGATTCCCTTTTCAATTTCTTTTGTCTGAAAGACTTATTCTGCCTTAGGAGCCTCTTCTGCCGGAGCAGCAGCTTCTTCTACAGGTGCAGCCTCTGCTTCTGCTGGTGCCTCAGCGGCAGCTGCCTCAGCAGCCTTTGCAGCTTCAGCCTCTGCTTTTGCAGCAGCCTCTTCAGCTTTCTTATCAGCTACTTTCTTGGCAATGGCTTCGTTAACCTTCTTCTCTGCTTCGAGATTCTTGTTGTAAGCGTCTTTCTTTGCCTTTTCTGTGCTTTCAGCTATTGCATTAAGACCTTTTTCCTTATTCTCTTTCCATGCGTCAAACTTAGACTGTGCTGCAGCCTCGTCGAAAGCGCCTTTCTTTACTCCACCTTTGAGGTGTTTCATCATGTATACGCCTTCACCCTTCAGGATGTTGCGAACAGTATCGGTAGGCTGCGCGCCAACTTCTACCCAGTAAAGAGCACGGTTGAAATCCAAATCTACTGTGGCTGGATTGGTATTCGGATTGAATGTTCCAATCTTTTCAGTAAATTTACCATCACGTGGTGCATTAACGTCAGCGATAACAATTCTGTAGAAAGGATAACCTTTACGACCGCCGCGCTGTAATCTGATTCTTGTTGCCATTTTTTAATTTTTTTATTTAATTAGGTTTGAATTATGCTACCATCTCGTGATAGCGGGTGCAAAGGTACTTCTTTTTTCCGTAACCTGCAAACTTTTTATTATTTTTTTGACAATGCGAGTCCTGCCTGCATTCCTTTCACGTTACTCATCAGGGATGAAACGGTCTGGATACTCGTATTTCCTGACGCATTGGCCATCGTCTTGAACAATGACAGCAATTTCGTGGCGTCGGTGACCAGTTGAAGATTGCTACCGCTTATCTGGGTGGTAATGGATATGGTCTGTACTCCCACGTATGTCAGTTGTAACTTGGAATTACTGATCTTCCATGTTCCTGACATCTTCTTACCTTTTATGGTCTCGGTAAACTTGCCGTCACTGGCAAATGTCACAGTCATCGCACCTTTTTTGATACCGTATTTATTCAACTCGGTCTGCAATTTGCTTGCGATTTTCTTGGCGGCAATCTTGCTGGCAGTCTGGGTCAGTACATTGTTGGATGTAAACACGATGGCGGGTTCCGAATAGACCCATGTTCCGACAATGTTATCAGAGGTTGCCTGTTTGTTGCTGGAGAATACGGATGTCAGCGTTGAAACCGCACTGGAACCGCTTGCGCTGCTTGCTACCGAATTAAGGACATTGCCAAGATTGATTTGTGCCTGGGCACATACGCTTGCCATGAGCATCATACTCATCACTGCGCCTTTCATAAATAATTTTTTCATTTTACTTAATTTTTGTGTGTAAATTCCGGACGCAAAATTACTGTTTTGCCATCAACTGACAAAATAAAAAGCTTAAAATATCGGTTTTATTATTATTTTTATTACTTTTGCCCACGAAAAATCATATCGTGTGAAAACAATTCTTAAGAACCAAATATCTATTCTCATTCCCAACTACAATTATCCGTGTTGTGAACTGGTGAAGCGCCTTCTCGGACAGGCGGAAGGTATTCTGGCTGAGAATGAATCTTTCCTTTTTGAGATTATCGTGGCCGAAGACGGATCGGCTGACTTCGTTACCGAAAACGACGGTATACGACAGTGGACCAACTGCCGTCATCTGGTTTGCACGGAGAATCGGGGCAGGGCTTGCATCAGAAACTTTCTGGCACGACAGGCGGCATACGACTGGCTTCTTTTCATTGACAGTGATATGACGGCGGACCATGACGATTTCCTGCTGAATTATGTTTCATCCGATGGCGGACCGGTCGTAGACGGCGGAGTAAGGATAAACGGTGACGGTAAGCGACTGAGAAGTAACCTCAGATTTATCTATGAGAAAGCATCGGAACGGAAACATACTTACGAGATGCGGCGGAAGGCACCGTTCCTCTCTTTCCATACTGCCAACTTTATGGTAAGACGCGACATCATGTTATCTCATCCTTTCGATGAAAGATTCAGAAAATACGGATATGAGGATGTGCTCTTCGGCAAACGGCTGAAACAGGACGGGGTGGCTATCGGACATATCGACAACACACTGAGTTTTGAGGTCTTTGAAACCAACGGGGATTTTATGGACAAGACGGAAGAGGGATTGCACACATTATATGAATTCAGACATGAACTGGAGGGCTACTCCACCCTTCTCGACATCCAGAAGAAGACCGACCGTCTCGGTCTGTCGTGGGCGATACGGTCGTTACATCGGTTATGGGGCAAATCTGTCAGAAGGAATCTGACAGGCGGCAGTCCGGACATCCGGCTGTTCAACATATACAAACTGGGATTTTATTTATCTATTAACTAAATATTAAAACAATGAAAAGATTCGCTTTTAAAATGTACCTGAAACCAGGTTGTGAGAAAGAGTATGCCAAACGCCATGCAGCTATATGGCCTGAACTGAAACAGATGATCAAAGATGCCGGTGTGAGCGATTACAGCATTTTCTGGGACAAGGAAACCAATCTGCTGTTTGCCGTTCAGAAATGCGACAGTGACACGAACAGTCAGGATACGACAGACGTAGACCCCATCACACAGAAATGGTGGGATATGATGACGGATATCATGGACACGAACCCCGACCATTCTCCCGTCACTATTCCGCTGGAAGAACTGTTCCATTTGGACTGACAAACAGGAAACAATAATGAGAACAGCCCGCCGAATCATATCGGCGGGCTGTTCTCATTTATAGGGTATGGATAGATGTCTATCCTCCGAAGTTATCGTACATGATCGATTCGGGGTCTACGCCCAATGAATCGAGCATCTTGATCACAGCGGCACTCATCGGACCAGGACCGCACATGTAGTATTCTATATCTTCGGGGGCATCGTGGTCTTTGAGATAGGTATCGTACATCACCTGATGGACGAATCCTGCCACATATTTTACACCTGCCTCGTCGGCTACAGGATCAGGACGGTCGAGAGCCAGATGGAAGTGGAAGTTGGAATACTCCTTTTCCAGTCCGAGGAAGTCGTCGAGATAGAACACTTCGCTCAAAGAACGGGCACCGTAGAAATAGTGCATCTCTCTGTCGCGGGTGTGCAGGGTCTTCGTCATGTGCATGATCTGTGCGCGCAACGGAGCCATACCGGCACCGCCACCTACCCATATCATCTCTTTCTTTGAATCGAAGATAGGATGGAAGTCGCCGTAAGGACCGCTCATGACGACCTTGTCGCCCGGTTTGCGGCTGAAGATATATGATGAAGCGATACCCGTAGGCACATCCTGAAATCCTACTTGCGGACGTGGCTTGAAAGGTGTCGACGCGATACGTACGGTCAGCATGATTCTGTCGCCCTCTGCCGGATAGTTGGCCATGGAATAGGCACGGATGGTGGGTTCGGGATTATGAGCCTTCAACGAAAGGATATTGAAATGTTCCCATGTAGGCAGATAGGCTTCACCGATATCGGCCTTGTCGAAATCCTTATCATAATCGATGGTGTCGTAAGCCGGTATCTTGATCTGTGCGTAAGAACCCGGAATAAAATCCATGTGCTCGCCCGGAGGCAGCGCTACGATAAACTCCTTGATGAAAGAAGAGACGTTCTTGTTGCTGATCACCTCGCACTCCCACTCTTTCACACCTAGTATACTCTCTGGTACTTTCACTTTCATATCGCCGTTGACCTTGCACTGGCAACCGAGGCGCCAATGGTCCTTGACCTGTCGGCGGGTGAAATGCGGACGTTCCGAATCCAATATCTCGCCTCCGCCTTCAATGACCTGTATCTTGCACTGGCCGCAACTGGCTTTACCGCCACAGGCGGAAGGCAGATAAATGCCATTCTCGTTGAGCGTAGACATCAGACTGTTACCCTGGGCTACCGTCAGCGTCTTGTCGCCGTTGATCGTAATGTCCACATTACCACTCGGTGAAAGATATTTCTTCGCCACAAGCAGTATGATGACCAGAAGGAGAATCGTAATAAGAAAAACTCCTATACTTACTAATATAAATTGTCCCATATTATTTTCTCCTCATATTAAAATTTCAGACCGGAGAAGCACATCATGGCCATCGCCATGAGTCCTACGGTTATAAATGTGATACCCAGTCCCTGCAACGGTTTGGGCACATCACTATATTGCATTTTCTCTCTGATGGCTCCCATCGACACGATGGCCAGGGTCCAACCCAGTCCGCTGCCTACAGCATAAGCGATGGAATCCCATACGTTGCCGATAAACTGTGTATTGGAAGGATCCAGATTGATACGCTGCTGCATAAACAGGGAAGCACCCATAATGGCACAGTTGACAGCGATCAGCGGCAGGAATATACCAAGGGCCGAATAGAGAGACGGTGAATATTTCTCGACGGCCATCTCGACCAACTGCGTCATACCGGCGATGACTGCGATAAAGAGTATAAAACTCAAATATGACAGGTCGACACCGGGCACCAGACAGTCGGGCCCAAGTACATACACCTGCAACAGGTAATCGACCGGTACGGTGACCAGAAGCACGAACGTGACCGCCAGTCCGAGTCCGAGTGATGTCTTGACATTCTTGGATACAGCCAGGAAAGAACACATACCCAGAAAGAATGCGAAGATCATGTTGTCCACAAAGATGGACCTGAAGAATAAACTTATAAAATGTTCCATAATTCTTTTCTTTTAGGTATTGTTATTTATTTTCTTCTTTATAAAAGTATGCGCGGTGTATCCAGATGACACATCCCAACAGAATCAGAGCCATAGCTGGCATCGTCATCATACCGTTATTGATGTATCCGCCGTCGTAAGCACTTTGGGGGATGATGGTAAATCCCAGCAGGGAACCTCTGCCCAACAGTTCGCGCACCGCACCTACGATGACGAGTATAAGCGCATATCCCAGACCGTTACCCAGTCCGTCAAGAAAACTTGGCCACGGTTTGTTCATCATGGCGAAAGCCTCAAGGCGCCCCATCAGGATACAGTTGGTAATAATCAGTCCTACATATACCGACAACTGCACACTGACATCGTAAGCGAAAGCTTTCAGTATCTGACTGACGATGGTAACCAAGGCTGCCACGACGACCAATTGTACGATGATACGTATACGCATCGGTATCGTCTTTCTTATCAACGATATAATCACATTCGAGAATGCCGTGATCACTGCTACGGCAAGTCCCATCACGATAGCCGGCTTCAACTGGGAAGTGACGGCAAGAGAAGAACAGATACCCAACACCTGCACAAGTACAGGATTGTCTACATTAAACGGATTAGTGAAGACTTCTTTGTTCTCCTTTGAAAACAGTTTACTCATATCTTTATTCCTCCTCTTTATTTATCATTTAAAAATGTCTTATACTTGGAAAGACAATCTTTGAGCATCGCACTGACACCATTGGATGTCAGGGTGGCGCCTGTCACCGCGTCACACTGGGTGGTAGGGTCTTTCACGTCACTCTTCTTCAGCACCGACAGTGCCACATCGGTAGAACCGTCCTTGAAGATTTTCTTACCCTGGAACTGTTTCTGCCATTCCTGGTTGTCCTTAATCTCGGCACCCAGACCTGCCGTTTCACTCTCATGATTGAAGTAGGCTCCATAAACGGTAGACTTGTCTTCGTTGACGGCGATGAAACCCCATATCGGTCCCCAAAGTCCCATACCGTATACAGGAATGACATACTTCGTATCACCATTCACCTTGCATATATACAGGGCCAGTTTACCTGCCTTGTAATCGGAACTCTTCAGGGCGAAACCGTCTTTGATACCACCCTGACTGCCGGCTGCGGTAGCCTTGCCGTTGGCATCGATAATCTCATCCGCCGTTATCACCTTATTATATTCATCGGCAGCCTGCGCGTCCGACAGATTACGGATATTGAGAGCGGACAATATCTGTTTCTTCTTATCCAGCGCCACATTGTCGTCCTGTTTCTGCTTCAATGCCTGGAACACGAATGCCATCAGGAAAGCGACGATAACGACTATAATCGTAGAATAGACAATCGTATAGGTGTTGCCATTCGTATTCAGCCCTTTCTTCCTGGGCGCTGACTCTGTACCGTTATCTTCTGTTATTTCTTCGAATTCCGAAGACGGAGCCTGGCACATCGGACATTTTTCAGGTGCTTTGTCACCTTCATGGATATATCCACAAACCTTACATTTGAATTTCTTAGTTGCCATATCCGTTATTTTTTAGAAGTTAAACGTTTCATTCTCTTAGAGATATTGTTCTGCACGACGCAATAGTCTATCAACGGTGCGAACATGTTCATCAGAAGTATCGAGAGCATCATGCCCTCCGGATAACCGGGGTTCAGTACCCTGATGATAATAGCCATGGCTCCGATGAGGAAACCATATATATACTTTCCGGTCTCCGTGCGCGCACTCGTTACAGGGTCGGTGGCCATAAAGACGGCACCGAAACAGAATCCACCGAGTACGAGGTGCTCATACCATGGGATAGGTGTGCTGCCCGTGGCTCCAAACAGAAGAGCCATCACCGTACCGCCGACGAATACGCTGAGCATCGTCTTCCAACTGGCGATGCCTGTCCACAACAGGATGACGGCACCGATGGCAATGGCGATGACACTGGTCTCGCCTATTGACCCGGGTATAAAACCGGTTACCATATCACAGATGGAATAAGGCACATTCGTGCCCTGGGCTATCTGTCCGAGAGGTGTGGCACACGTGAAAGCATCAGGCAACTGGTTGCCGAATCCGAAAATAGAATCCTTGGCTACCCACACGGCATCTCCACTCATCTTGGTAGGATAAGAGAAGAACAGGAAGGCGCGGGCTATCAGCGCCACATTGAAGATATTCATACCTGTACCGCCGAAAATCTCTTTTGCGAATATGACGGCGAAAGCGATGGCGATGACCATGATCCACAGAGGGCAGTTGATCGGTAATATCATCGGTATGATGATACCCGATACCAAATATCCCTCCTGTATTTCTTCGTGTTTCCACTGGGCCCAGGCGAATTCGATACCCAGACCTACGATGTACGAAACGATGATCTTGGGCAACACGGCCAGAAATCCGTAGATGAATATAGACCAGAACGAGGCATGAGCCAATACATCACCACCGGCAGCCTTGAAATTCTGATAGCCTATATTATACATACCGAAAAGTAATGCCGGCAACAATGCGATGACCACCATACTCATTATACGCTTCGAATCGATGGCATCATGAATATTTGTTCCGCTCTTGGCTGTGGCGTTAGGCACAAACAGGAACGTATCAAAACCATCGTAGATACTCTTGAAGGCATGCAACTTGCCGCCTTCTTCGAAGTTTGGTTTTATCTTATCTAGATAATTTTTTAATGCACTCATAATTATATTTATTACTGTTGTAATTAAGCATTTTCCTTTCTAAGCATATCCAGTCCTTCGCGAACGATACGCTGAAGTTCCAACTTGGAAGAATCTACAAATTCGGCCAGAGCGAAATCCTCCGGGGCGACTTCGTAAATACCCAGTGCCTCCATCTTATCTATATCGCCGGCAATGATAGCCTTGATCAGATATTCTCCATAGATGTCCATCGGCAGCACTTTGTCGTATTCGCCGCTCATAATGATATGGCGTTCACCACCTTTGATGCGCGCATCGATGGCATACTCTTTCTTCTTACCGAATATCCAGGAGAAATAACTGCGGTTAACTGAGAACTGCTTGAAACGCGGCATGATCCAACCGGCAAATTCATCAGCCTTATCGCCTTCGGGTATGACTGTCACCTCTGAGGTGTGGGCGCCCAGATATCCGTCTTTCCCGCAAGGTCTGCCTGTCAGGACGTTACCGTTGATGATTCTGACATCTCCTCCGTTCAGGTTGTTGTCCAACAAGGTTTCCAGACTCTGACCCACATACATGTCTGCATAAGCGGGGGCCTTCACCTCACTGCCTACCAAAGCGACCATACGGCGCAAGTCGACATGGCCCGTATTCAACAGTCTTCCGATAAAAAGAACAGCTGTCGGTTCTACAGTCCACACAACCTCACCCTTGTTGACCGGGTCTATATTGTTAACTTGTACACCTACATTGCCTGCCGGACAGGGACCGTCAAAAACATTCGTCTCTACATCCTTGGCCGAGGTCAACGCCTCCGACGACTGTGTTCTACTGATACCCAAGTACACCTTGGCAATCTTGGACAGGGCGGATAGTCCTGTCTGGAAGTCTTTCTCCTGCCCTTTCAGTTCAAACTCGAAATCGGCGGCCAAAGGCATATCCCTGAATGCGGAAACAAAAATTGCCTTAGGAGTAACTTCAGGATTGGTGGATACTGCATAAGGCAATTGATTGATGTAGCCGAATATACCGGCCTCCAACAACGCGTTTACCACATCATCACCTTTCATGGTGGCAACATTCTTCTTACCATAATCGACCTGCTCCTGAGAAGTATCCGCATCGACAGTGACAGCGAGGACTTTTCTTCTGTCCCCTCTGATGACAGCTGAAACAGTACCGCTGACAGGCGAAGCGAATTTTACGGAAGGGTAATGCTTGTTAACGAACAAAGCATCACCGGCCTTGACCTTATCACCCTCTTTGACAACAACCTTAGGAACGACTCCCGTAAAATCATCGGGAACAAGCGCAAACTTCCCATTTGATTTCAACACCATCTTCGTTTCATTAGCTTTGCCCTTCAAGTTTATGTCTAAGCCTCTACTTAACTTGATTACATTTGCCATAATATATTATTTAAATGGTTTTCACTAGACTGCCTGCAAAAATACACAAAAATTAGCATATATAAAAGAAATTTTGTGTGAAAAGTGATATTATGCGAAGATTTTGTTATAATTTTGTGGCTGAAATCAATTGAATATAAAAGTTAAACATATCATAAACGGTACAATATGGACCATCGTCGGGCTGTATGTTGTACTCTTAGTGCTCCTCCATGTCCCGGTGGTGCAGCGGTTTATAGGTGACGGCGTCTCATCTGCCCTGTCCGACAAATTCGGCACGAAAGTAGAGATAGGTCGTGTGGACTTGGGATTTCTGAACCGTATCATCATTGATGATGTCATGATGCAGGACCAGCAGCACAAACAGATGATCAGGGCATCACGACTGTCTGCCAAGTTTAATGTCATCGCCCTTACGAAAGGAAAAATATCCATATCGTCCATCCAATTATTTGGTTTTAAGGGGCTGTTTTATAAAAGGAATGCTGTCGCCAAAGCCAATTACCAGTTTGTCCTCGACTCGCTGGCATCTAAGGACACGACACAGAAAAAGCCGTTGGACATCCGTATTAATTCGTTGATCATCAGGCATGGCGCATTAACATACGACCGTCTTGACATGCCTCCGACAAACAAGAAATTCAACCCTGCGCATCTCAATATCAAAGATATCAGTACCAGTATGATACTGAAAGCGCTGACCGACGATTCCCTTAACCTGAATGTGAAGAAGTTGGCCTTTTCCGAAAAATCGGGACTTCGTGTCAACAGACTTTCTTTTAAAATTGTAGCGAACAGACAGTCGTCCGTCCTGTCTGATTTCACCTTGCTTTTACCCCACTCCGATATCCGCATCAGTCATATTGACGCCACGTACAAGTATCTGAAAAAGACATTTATCACAGCTTCACTGGAATTTAATGCAGACTTGAGCAGATCTACCATAACCCCCTCGGATATAAGTTGTTTGGTGCCTCAGTTGAAGTCATTCGACAGTCCGGTCACTCTTTCTGCTTCACTATATGGAACGAGCACCCGGATACGCGTCAATTCCATTCATGTCACATCTGACAGAGGGAACCTGTACCTACAGGCGGACGGTTCGGTCAGCGACTGGGATATATCACCCAAATGGTTTGCCAACATCAAAGACTTTTCCCTGTCGGGTAAAACAATCAGTTTTATAAGCAAGAACCTGAACGGCACGGACCTGAAGGTACCCGAAATCGTGAAACGGATGGGAAACCTGAGATATCGCGGCATCATCGGAGGCACAGGAAAGACCTTTGCGACGAAGGCCATCATCAGTACCGGTGTAGGTAACGCGAATATCGCTTTCGGTATGAAGGACAACAACTTCACCGGCAGAATAGAAACGGCAGGCATCAATCTGCAGAAATTACTGGCCGACAAACATTTCGGACAGATAGTCACGAACATCAATATAGACGGTAACGTCAAGGATGCCAAACGGCCCTATATAAAAGCGAAGGGTAACATCAGACATTTCGACTATAACGGATATGCCTATACGAATATCAATATCGACGGTTCATACCACGACAAGATATTTGACGGTATACTGGGGATGAATGACACTAATGGGAAAATCGATCTGAAAGGTGTGTTCAGTACCAATCCGGCGAATCCGCAATTCAACCTGACCGCTGACATCAAGCATTTTAATCCGTCGGCGCTCAAAATAACGAACCAGTTTAAGAATGCCAAATTCGATGTGAACATATCAGCCGATTTCAAAGGGCGCAACATCAACAATGTCAGTGGTTCGCTTGATATCAGCAATTTCTATATGCGGACGAACAACGAAAATAATGATTTCAAGATAGACGGAATACATGTATTGGCCGGTTCGCATGGGAAAGACCGCTTCATCAACATGAAAAGCGACTTTGCCGAATTATACATCAACGGGCAGTATGACTATACATCCATCACTCAAAGCATTACCAATTTCATTGGAAGCAAGTTGCCGACACTTCCCGGACTGCCGAAAATGAACAGAAGACACAATAACAACTTCAAGATAGAAGCAAGAGTAGTAAACAGTGAATGGCTGAATAAGATATTCAACATCCCTCTCCAGCTCAATCAACAGATATCATTGTCCGGGGAGATGAACGACCGTAGGCATACACTCGATTTATTTAGTGACATTCCCGATTTCGTATACAATGGCAATCGATACAGAAACGGGATATTGGATATCACTACTGTCAACGACACCCTGAAATGCAAAGTGGGTCTGAAGAAGGTGATGGACAACGGGCATAGCGTAGACATGTCGCTTGATGCCGACGCGATAAACAATCTGCTGTCGGCCAAGATAGGATGGACGAATCACCGTAAACATCTATATTCAGGTTCATTAAACTCCGTAACCCAGTTTTTCCATAACGAAAAAGGTGAGTCGTCGGCTCATGTGTCATTCTATCCGTCACAAATCATTATCAACGACACGGCCTGGAATGTAGAGCCTTCGGCACTCGTATACAGTAAGAACAGACTGATAGTCGACCATTTCGCCATAGAACGCGGTCAACAGCACCTGATCGCTTCGGGTATAGCCTCCAAGAATCCCAAGGATTCCGTTTTCGTGGACCTGAAAGATATCAACGTAAGTTATATACTGAATCTCGTCAATTTCCACGCTGTGGAATTCAGTGGAATGGCCACCGGGCGGGCTTATGTGTCGTCGGCATTCTCCGACCCGTCTGCCAGCGCCAAACTGAAAGTGAATCAGTTTAAGTTTGAAAACGGACGTATGGGCGTCCTGTTTGCGGATGTCAACTGGAACAAGAAAGAAAAACAGATAGACATCAACGCCAAGGCCGACGACGGACCGCTGGCACAGACCCTCATCCGGGGAAATGTGTCACCTGCCCGCAATACCATCGACCTCGGGATAAGCGCCAGAGGAACAAATGCGGAATTTATGGAGTCGTTCTGCGGCAGTTTTATGAGTAATATCCAGGCTCATGCCAACGGAGATATCCGTCTGATAGGACCTTTAAGTACCATACAACTGGTCGGTCAGCTGACCGTGGACGGACAGATCACGATGCGCCAACTAGGTACCACCTATACGCTCAAGAGCGATACGATAAGAATGATACCCGACGAGATAGAAATGCGCCACGTACCATTTTACGACTATAACAACAACGTCGGTTATATCACAGGTAACATACACCACAAACATCTTACCCGTCTGTCTTACGACCTGAATATCAATGCACACAACCTACTGACATACGACTTCAAGGATTTCGGCGACAATACATTCTGCGGTACGGTATATGCCACCGGTGATGTAGGTATACACGGTAAGAGCGGAGAAGTCACGATAGACATGAACGTAACCCCGGACAAGAACACCGTATTCACGTATAACACAGCTACAGTAAGCACATCGTCCGATCAACAGTTTATCCACTGGAACGACAATACATTCAACAGAGACACGCTACTTACCCACAAGAGCCAACGATTGCAGGAGGAAGAAGATGACAAAGAAGATGACTTGCCCGATATACCGACAAACATCTATCTCAATTTCCTGATCCATTGCAATCAAAATGCGACAATAAAAGTGATACTCGATAATAAGACCAACGACTATATCGCCCTCAACGGCGATGGCAACATACGGGCCACATACTACAATAAAGGTTCTTTCGACATGTTCGGCAACTACAATATTGACCATGGTATCTACAAACTGACGATACAGAATGTGATCAAGAAAGACTTCACACTGCAACAGGGCGGCTCGATCGTGTTCGGAGGCAACCCTTACGATGCAGCAATCAATCTGAAAGCCCTGTACACCGTCAACGCCGTCTCTCTGTCAGACCTCAACATAGGCAAAAGTTTTTCGAATAACACCATCAGGGTCAACTGTTTTATGAACATCACCGGACAGCCCAAAGCACCAAGAGTGGACTTCGACCTGGATCTGCCGACCGTCAACACAGACGAGAAACAGATGATACGCAGTATTATTAACAGTCAGGAAGACATGAACCAACAGGTACTCTACCTATTAAGTATCGGCAGGTTCTATACACAGGGAGCAAATAATGCCGCAACAGAAGAAGCCAACCAGCAGAATCAGACTACACGTACGATGCAGAGTCTGCTGTCGGGAACCATAAGCAGTCAGATCAACAACGTACTAAGCAGTGTACTCAATAATAACAATTGGAATTTTGGTGCCAATATCAGTACGGGAACCGAAGGTTGGAACAATGCCGAATATGAAGGATTGCTTTCCGGACATCTGCTCAACAACCGTCTGCTTATCAATGGCCAATTCGGATATCGGGACAACGCAGCCACGGCAAACACAAGTTTTATAGGCGATTTCGACATCCGTTACCTACTCTTCCCCAGTGGAAACCTGGCCATCAAGGTGTACAACCAGACCACCGACCGCTATTTCACGAAATCGAGTATGAACACGCAAGGTCTGGGACTTATTATGAAAAAAGATTTCAACGGTTTACGCGATTTGTTCGGATTCAAGAAAAGTACAAGCAAGAAGAACAAAAGCGCTAAAAAAGTTAATAAATAATAAAAGTTAGGCGGCTAAATCATATTTTTTATTCCCAATTCTCCTTTCTCAATTAATATGTGTACCTTTGCACCCGATTTTTAAAAATTTATCATAAAGTCTAACTTTATTAATTACAAATTTATTTTTTATTATGTCAGAATTAACAAAGAACGTACAACCTGCAAGTGATTTCGATTGGGATTCATTTGAAAATGGTAGTGCAACAACAAGCGTCAGCAAAGAAGACCAGGAAAAGGCCTATGACGGAACCCTTAACAAGGTAAGCGAAAACCAGGTAGTTGATGGTAAAGTGATCTTCGTCGACAAGAAAGAAGTGATCGTTAACATCGGTTACAAGAGCGACGGTATTATCGCAGCAAGCGAATTCCGTTACAACCCAGACCTAAAAGTAGGCGATACTGTAGAAGTATACGTTGAAAATCAGGAAGACAAGAAAGGCCAGTTGGTACTTTCACACAAGAAGGCACGCCTCAGCAAGAGTTGGGACCGTGTTAACACAGCTCTCGAAAATGAAGAGGTTATCCAGGGTTACATCAAGTGCCGTACTAAGGGCGGTATGATTGTTGACGTATTCGGAATTGAAGCATTCTTGCCAGGCAGTCAGATTGACGTTCACCCTATACGCGACTACGATGTATTCGTAGGCAAAACAATGGAATTCAAGATCGTCAAGATCAATCAGGAATTCAAAAATGTCGTTGTTTCTCACAAAGCTCTTATCGAAGCTGAGTTGGAAGCACAGAAGAAAGAAATTATCGGTAAACTCGAAAAGGGTCAGGTACTCGAAGGAACTGTTAAGAACATCACTTCTTACGGTGTATTCGTTGACCTCGGCGGAGTGGACGGACTTATCCATATCACAGACCTCTCTTGGGGCCGCGTAAACGATCCTAACGATGTAGTAGCATTAGACCAGAAGATCAACGTTGTTATCCTCGACTTCGATGAAGAGAAGAAACGTATCGCTCTCGGTCTGAAACAACTTACTCCTCATCCATGGGATGCTCTTGACGCAGAACTCAAGGTTGGCGACCATGTAAAGGGTAAAGTAGTCGTTATCGCAGACTACGGTGCATTCGTAGAAATACAGCCGGGTGTAGAAGGACTGATCCACGTATCAGAAATGAGCTGGAGCCAGCATCTTCGTTCTGCACAGGAATTCCTGCATGTTGGCGACGAGGTAGAAGCTGTTATCCTGACTCTCGACCGCGAAGAGCGCAAGATGTCTTTGGGTATCAAACAGCTGAAGGAAGATCCATGGGAAACAATCGAGGTTAAATATCCTATCGGAAGCAAGCATACAGCTAAAGTACGCAACTTCACCAACTTCGGTGTATTCGTAGAACTTGAAGAAGGTGTAGACGGACTGATCCATATCAGCGACCTTTCTTGGACTAAGAAAGTAAAACATCCATCAGAATTCACACAGGTAGGTGCTGACATCGATGTTGTTGTACTGGAGATAGACAAAGAAAACCGTCGTTTGAGTCTTGGTCACAAGCAGCTCGAAGATAATCCTTGGGATGTATTCGAAGCTAAATATACTGTAGGTTCTATCCACCAAGGTAAGATAACAGAGATGCTCGACAAGGGTGCCGTTATCACACTTGATACTGATGTAGAAGGTTTCGCTACTCCTAAACACTTAGTTAAGGAAGATGGCAGTCAGGCACAACTTGGCGAGGAACTGGATTTCAAAGTAATCGAGTTCAACAAGGATTCTAAGCGTATCATCCTTTCTCACAGCCGCACATTCGAAGATCCTCAGCGTGAGGAAAAGAAAGCAGCAGCTAAGAAAGCACATGCAGCAGCTGGTAAGAAAGAGGATTCAGTTAAGATCGAGAACAAGGCAGCATCAACAACACTTGGTGATATCGATGCTCTCGCTCAGTTGAAAGCTCAGATGGAAGAAGGTGACAAATAATCACACAATATCAATATAACAAAAACGCATCCGAAAAATCGGATGCGTTTTTTTATGAGTATACAAGTATTAAAATAACTTTTGTATAGTATCCGTTATATTCTTAATTGCATTTTCTGGTTTGATAGCTTCTTCCTGAGTCTGGCCATCGGGTGTAATACATTCTATTTTTTTAAAACCGGCATCTTTCAACTGTTGTTGTTCCTTTATTTTCCCTGCGATAAGATATACCGGTACAGAAAACTGACGTGCATGCGACAGTACGATACTGGGCAGTTTACCCATCAGCGTCTGACTGTCGGCACACCCTTCACCGGTAATGACGAGATCGGCATCTTTGATGATATCATCAAAATCGGCAAGCCGTAACAACAGTTCAGCGCCCGACTCCATCTTTGCGTCGAAATATTGCAGGAAAGCATACCCCAGACCACCTGCCGCCCCTGCTCCGGGATCATTTCTATGGTCTGCTCCAAAACGTTTCGCCGACATATCGGCAAACTTGGCAGCCCGTTCTTCTATTCTCTTTACTTGTGACGGGGTCGCCCCTTTCTGAGGTGCGAACACCCGTGCGGCACCATGGTCACCCAACAAGGGGTTCTTCACATCCGACGCAAGAGTAAATGAACATCCTTTGAAATCCTTATCTCCGAATTTGGCAGACAGAGCCCATAGCATACCGATACCGGCATCGGATGTAGCACTACCGCCAAGTCCTACGATAAACTTACGAAATCCTCGAAATATGGCATCGGCCAGAATCTCACCCACACCATAAGTTGTCGCTTTAAAAGAATTCCGTGGACACGGGTTGACCAGTTGTAAACCAATCGACTGTGCCGACTCTATGATAGCCGTATCATCGATAGCGCCATAATAAGCCTGAATAGGTCGCATCAATGCATTGTGAGTGCTTACAGCGATTTTTTCACCTCCTGTAACCGCAAGAAAAGCATCCAACATACCTTCCCCTCCATCAGAAACGGGTATTGATACGATTTCTGCATCAATACCCGTTTGACGAAGAGCCTCTTGGACTGCATTTTCTGCCTGAATAGAAGTAAGACAATTTTTGAATGAATCAATTGCCAGTACTATCTTCATTGCATACTATTTTGAAGGGTAAATAAATTTGTCACCCGTCGTCTCTATCAGTTGTTTAGCCACATTCTCCGGATAACCGGGACGTTTGACAGTGGCGCCAAGACCTGTCTTGGTACGTAAGAACTTACCATCCTTTTCCGGCCGCACCGTCATATCATTATATTTTACGATAAGATATGTAGCCAGTTTCTGCCATCTGGTCAACATCTGCTGTGCTTTCTCATTGCTATAGTTGTTGAGGAGTGCAATCGCTTCCTTCGGATTCTGTTTATATACGACTGATGCCTTGTCCTCTATCGACTTCTGATGGTCGAAATAATCCTTTTCTAGAGAGTCGCGTACTTCCTTGACGGAAGGGAACATCTGACAATAACGTGGATAGACCATATTACTTACCCAGTTGCATACCCAAAAGGCATTATTCATATTAAAGGTAACGGCATCGGCTCCCGGTGTATTATAACATTCCGGTTGAACAGTATTACCGCAATATACCGGCGTATAAGCCACCATATTCGCATCATCATTCCCGAACCACAGTACACCACCTATCTGACGTGGCAACCAAGAACGCATCTGACTGACATAAGTAAACCCGGTCTGTTGTGTGGAAGTAGGGCGCTCATTAAAACATTTTTTACCGTCGACACTGAATATCAATGGTGTAGGACGATAGGGCATATTCCATAATCCCTGTCCCATATCCTTATCCAAAGACAAGGCGGAACCTTCGTAATGGTCACGCATGCAGTTTTCCAAATCCTGTACACTTACTTTCCTGTTGGGTATAATCCATAATGGCATAGACTGGGCATTTTCCTCCTTGCCTATTACGTAAGGCAAGTATTTGTCCATATCATTATCGAAATGGCGGAAGAAGCTCCAAACACGGGCCTCACAGAAACGGCGACCTTCGAAATCGGGATTCGCGTAAGTTTCGCAAAAACTGAAATCCTTGTCTTTTCCCTTAAACCATCCCTTACTGCGGGCGAACGTGATGCAATCTTTTGAGAACATCACATTTTTCTTATCCTTCTGATTGAAAGTACGGATACGACTCTGGTTGGCGTGTGCACAGATTGCATCATCCGGTATACGGACAGCTACCCAGACAGCACCCTTGCCACCTGGTCCTTTACCCATCATCTCCATAATCCATGCTTCATTGGGATCACAGATGGTGAAAGTCTCACCTTCCGAACAATATCCATATTTCTCTGCCAGCGTAGTCATCACTTTAATCGCTTCGCGTGCCGTCTTCGAACGCTGAAGACCGATATAAATCAGTGAACCGTAATCCAATATAGATGTCGTATCTACCATTTCCTCACGTCCACCATAAGTGGTTTCACCTATCGTGACCTGATATTCATTGATATTCCCTATTACATTATAGGTTTCGGCAGCCTCAGGTATCTCTCCGTGATATTCATTTGTATCCCAGTCGATAATCCTGCGCATCTCTCCCGCCGCATGTTTGCCTGCCTGATAATGGCACAAATGTTGGAACATCCCATAATCGTCTGCGTTATATGTACATAATACGGAACCGTCTGCAGACGCTTTCTTGCCTACAATAAAATTGGTACATGCAGAAGCGTATGTACCAACAGCCAACAATGCGGCTATGATGAAGTATTTTCTCATATTATTCAGTTATTGTTAGCAGGCCTTAAAACTCATATCCAGTCCTTTTACCGAATGTGTCAGTGCACCGACCGAAATAAAGTCGACACCACACTCTGCATAGTCGCGTATCGTATCGAATGTGATACCGCCGCTGGATTCCGTCTCATATTTGCCTGCTATGATATCCACCGCCTTTTTAGTATCAGCGGTACTGAAATTGTCAAGCATAATACGGTCTACGCCGCCACACTCCATCACTTGTCGCAGTTCATCAAAGTTGCGTACTTCTATTTCGATTTTGAGGTCCAGTCCCTTGGCCTTCAGATATTCATGACATCTGTTGATGGCATTGCTTATACCACCGGCGAAGTCAACATGATTGTCTTTCAGCAGTATCATATCAAACAGTCCGATACGATGGTTTACACCACCACCAATTTTTACAGCCTGTTTTTCAAGCATACGCATACCGGGTGTTGTCTTGCGGGTATCGAGCACATGGGTTTTGGTACCTTTCAACCGTTCCACATATTTATTTGTCATGGTGGCTATACCACTCATTCTTTGCATGATATTAAGCATCAACCGTTCTGTCTGCAACAGACTGCGCACCTTGCCGGTAACGATCATTGCGATATCACCTTTTTTCACCTTGGCACCGTCGTTGATAAGCACCTCTACCTTCATTGTAGGGTCAAATCTGTGGAATACCTTTTTAGCGACTTCCACACCGGCCAATATACCGTCTTCCTTGATGAGCAGATGCGACTTACCCATCGCATCTTCAGGTATACAACAGAGTGTGGTATGGTCACCATCACCAATATCTTCAGCGAACGACAGGTCTATCAGCCGTTCTTCCAATTCGTCTACACTTAACATTCTCTTACTTTTTAATATGTTTCAACTTTTCTGTTTTTACAAATAGATACCGAATCCGATACGGAAACCTATTCTTGAATAATCAGAATGGTTCTTAAAACTCTGATCGTAATATATAGCCGGTTCTATGGTCGCCGTATGACTGATAAAGAAAGCATATCCTACCTCTATACCAGGCATGAAATCATTATAGTTGGTATTCGCATGAACCAGTTTCACTCCTGCTCCGAGATAAAGTCCGTTCTGAATAATATAATATCTGCCACCTACACCTATCGATGCATAATCAGGAACATCATCATGACCATAATGCTGATAAGAACCCTGGGCAAGAAGCATCAGATTATCCATACACATATAACCGGCCTTCGCCTGAACGCCCAAGTTCAGATTGTCACTACCGCTGTAATTCAAATCCAATCCAGAGAGTGAAGCGCCCAAATATATCTTTCCTTCCTCAAACTGTGCGTGAGTGGCCATGACGGTCATCAGTCCCACGACAAGCATTAATACCTTTTTTTTCATAATCTTCATTTTAGTTGTTAATATCTACTGTTGATTTATACTTTCTCATCCATGCGAAGAACCATACCAGGGCAGCAACAATGATGACACCTGCAATACAGTATCCTATATTCTGACTGAATCCAAATGCCTGTTTCGAAACGAAGAGGAATGTTCCGCAAACCACGGTCATAAACAATGCCGGAATCAACGTGATGATAAACGGTTTCTTCTGCTGAACCAAATATACGGTTATTGTCCACAACGTGAATACGGACAAAGTCTGGTTGGCCCATCCGAAATACTGCCATATTACATTGAATCCGTCAGGATTTTCCATCTGCCATATCAATAATAATACAGATACGGCAAACATCGGCAAACATATATATAATCTCTTGCGTATTGTCTTCTGCTCTACATTTAAGAATTCGGCAACTATCAGACGGGCACTTCTGAATGCTGTATCACCACTCGTTATTGGTGCTGCTACTACGCCCAACAAAGCCAATATACCACCGAATACACCTAGCCAACCGTTACAAACGTCTTTCACGACCGTAGGCGCATCAAAAAATTGTATCAGCGTTTTGGGTGCGGCACCATGCGACTGGGCAACAAACTGCTGAACGACATCCGGCGAAACCACTTCTTTCCAACCGCCATAGAAGAAGAAATAAGATGAAACGGTTGCCCATATCAAGGCTACAATACCCTCAGTGATCATAGAACCATAGAAGATAGGACGCCCCTGTTTCTCACTCTTCATACAACGAGCCATCAAAGGACTCTGCGTGGCATGGAATCCACTGATTGCTCCACATGCTATCGTGATAAACAAAGCAGGGAATATATGACTGGTCATACCCCATTTCTCCGCTCCCATATTACCAAGACCGTCCCACAGTTCAGGAAGTTTCGGCATCTTGACATACAGACCTATCATCAGGGCGACAGCCATGAACAATAGAGAAAAAGCGAACAAGGGATATATCTTACCGATTATCTTATCAATCGGAAGCATCGTCGCCAGAATGTAATAGACGAATATGACGACAATCCACATGATTCTCGGTCCCCAGATACTCTCAAGGATAATAGCCGGACTATAGACGAATACTACACCGACCATGACCAGCAACAAGATAGAGAAGATAAGCATGATTTTCTTTGTCACGCCTCCCAAATAATCACCGACAAGCTCAGGCAGCCCTGCCCCGTTATGTCTTAGAGATAACATGCCGCTAAGATAATCATGGGTAGCACCGGCAAATATACAACCCAACACAATCCATAAATAAGCGGACGGTCCAAACCACATTCCCATGATTGCACCGAAAATAGGTCCTGTTCCTGCGATGTTCAGAAACTGGATCATAAAGATTTTCCACCCGGGCAGAACAATATAGTCTACGCCGTCGGCATTGGCTACTGCCGGTGTCAGACGATTATCAGGTCCGAAAACATGTTCTACAAAACGGCCATAAAGCATAAAGCCGACAATCAGAGCCAACAGGCTCAGTGTAAATGATATCATCTTATTATTAGTAGTTTAAAATTCTGACTGCAAAAGTAACAAATTATTATGAGAATAAAAAAAATAATGATAACTTTGCACACGAAATATGAAAAAAATTATATGTTTGTTAGTAGCGGTCGCTTTTTATTCCGCTTTCTCTATAGCACAGAATGGTCCCAAAAGTGAGGTGAGGGCCGTGTGGCTCACCACCATCGGCGGACTGGACTGGCCTCATTCTTATTCACAGTCTTCTTTTTCGGCCACCAGACAGCAACAGGAACTTCGTGATATTCTCGACAGTCTTAAGAAAGCGAATGTCAACACGGTATTACTCCAAACCCGTATTCGTGGTACTGTCATCTACCCTTCCAGCATTGAACCATGGGACGGTTGTCTGAGCGGTTTCCCGGGCAGATCTCCCGGATATGACGCCTTACAGTTTGCCATTGACGAATGTCATAAACGCGGCATGGAACTCCATGCGTGGGTTGTAGCCATACCCGTGGGCAAATGGAACTACCTGGGTTGTAAGAATCTTCGCAGAAAATACGGCCGTCTGATACGTAATATCCAGGATGAGGGATATATGGACCCTGAAAGTTCAGTCACCGCCGACCATATAGCTGATATTTGTACTGAGATAACCCGCAATTATGATATCGACGGCATCCATCTCGACTATATACGATATCCCGAGACATGGAAAATCAGGGTTTCTCCCGACAGAGGACGTGAGTATATCACCAATATCGTAAGGAAAGTGCACGATGCCGTAAAATCCATCAAGCCATGGGTGAAAATGAGTTGTTCCCCGGTGGGTAAATATGATGATTTGTCACGATATTGGAGTCATGGATGGAATGCCCGTAACGCTGTGTGTCAGGATGCCCAGGGATGGTTGCGAGACGGACTGATGGACGCATTATTTCCGATGATGTACTTCCAGGGAGAACAGTTTTATCCTTTCGCCATCGACTGGAAAGAACAGTCTTATGGGAGAATAATCGCTCCGGGACTAGGTGTGTATTTCCTCGATCCCACTCAGAAAGACTGGTCGCTTGATGTGATATCCCGTGAGATGTACGCTTTACGGCAGTATGGCATGGGACATACCTATTTCAGAAGTAAATTTTTCACAGACGACACCAAAGGAATATTCCGTTTTGCCTGTGACGAGTTCGACAGATATCCGTCTCTCGTACCTGCCATGACCTGGACAAGTAAGGTTCATCCGTCCGCTCCCGTTATTCTGGATGTCAGGCACACCCCTGACAGAGATGTATTATCGTGGGATGGTGCAAGGGATTTAAGTGGCACAGTCGCATACGGCACCAAATCCATCGATTTGTTCTATAATGTCTATGCTTCCGAATCATATCCGGTAGATATCAGTGATGTGGGTAACCTGATTGTCGTACGTACTCCCTCCAAGAAAGTCACAGTACCTCTATCATGCGAAGAAACGTTGAATTACGCTGTCACAGCTGTAGACCGCTATGGCAATGAAAGCAGTCCGATCCTGTCGGAAAAAGCGGTGGGCAACATATCCGCTCATTTGTTGGCAAACGACGGTTGCCGACTGAGAATTCCTGCGAAACCATCTACGTTGGATGCCGACTTTGTAATCATCAAGTCTATAACAGGTACGATATCGGCCACGATGCCATACGATAGTAATATACTGGATATCAGTAAGATACCGTCAGGATTCTACACCATTCATTCATTGAACGAAAAAGGATACACCCATCGTCTGGGTTCTTTTATTATTAAAAGATAATTATGTCTAACGATTATTTCAGATTCAGACAATTTACGATATATCAGGACCGATGTGCCATGAAAGTGGGAATGGACGGTGTGACTGTCGGAGCTTGGGCTGCATCCGGTTTTTCCGTAGACGAAGAAATAAACATACTGGATATAGGTACTGGTTCAGGACTTATCGCACTGATGATGGCGCAGCGTTTCCCCCTTGCCCACATCACCGCCATAGACATTGACGAACCGGCCATCACACAGGCTGCCGACAATATCAGACAGACTCCCTTCTCATCACGTATCGAAGTCATTCAAACTTCGCTTCAGGAATATCAGACAACTTGTGATAAAAAATTTAATATTATTGTCAGCAACCCGCCCTATTTCACCGACTCTCTGAAAGCTCCCGACAGTCACCGTACCACAGCGCGCCATACCGATACATTATCATATCGGGACCTCATGCATGCCACATACGGTTTATTATCTGAGAATGGTAATTTCACAATAATAATTCCTTCCGAGAGTCTTAACAGTATCAATGAAGAGGCGATATTTGCAGGACTGCATCCCTGTCAGCAATGCGCTGTCCATACCGTTGGGGGAAAAGTTGCGAAACGATATATGTTATCGTTTCGAAAAGAATATATAAAAGATATTCTTTTTACAGATTTGTATTTGGATTCGGAGGAATACAAAAGTCTTACAAAAGATTTTTATATGCATTGAAATTTGATTTCATTACTTTTTTTCTTCTCTTTTTTTTAATCTAAGATTTCTGTTTTTCTTCTATGAATTCTTTTTTATTTTCCCCATCCTGTTTTTTTCTTTTCTTTTTTCCCCACCCAAGACCCTCCAATGGATTTTTTTTCACATCACCCCAAGGCCCCTCTTGACTTTTCCCCCACCCAAGGCCCTCCAATGGAGGGCTGTCGAACACCCCTAAATCCCCTCTAG
>NZ_CALMHT010000088.1 GCF_937863835.1 uncultured Prevotella sp. | reverse complement strand
TTGTTTTTTGATATTGACGGGACACTGGTAAGTTTTAAAACGCATGTGATACCGGATTCGGCGGTTAAAGCTCTGGAAGAGGCTCATCATAAAGGAATAAAAATTTTTATCGCCACGGGCAGACCGAAAGCGATTATCAATAACATGTCACAATTGGACGACAAGGGACTCATTGACGGATATGTCACGATGAACGGTGCCTACTGTTTTGTTGGCGACAAAGTAGTGTTCAGTCATCCGATACCACACGAATCCGTCGTTTCTATTGGAGAATATGCCAGGAAGAAAGATATTGCCTGCATCTTTGTTCCAGCAAAAGGAATACGTGTCTGTAACCCGGATGAGTTTCTAAAAAAGATATTCTACGAAAATCTGCATGTCGCCCACATGCCTGTGGTATCTTTCGAAGAAGGATGGCAAGATGATATTTATCAGATTACGCCGTTCTTTAATACAGAACAAGAGACCGAGGCACTGAAAGATGCCCCGGGGGCGATGGGTAACCGATGGCATCCCGGATTCACCGATATCACAGCCGTGGGAGTAGATAAATGCAAAGGCGTGCAACTGATGACTTCCCATTTCGGAATAAAGCAAAAAGAAACAATGTGCTTCGGTGACGGTGGAAATGACATCTCGATGTTGACTTATGCAGGTATCGGTGTAGCACTGGGCAATGCCGAGGAAAACGTAAAAAGACATGCCGACTACGTAACCACACACATTGACGAGGACGGTGTGGCAAAGGCACTGAAACATTTCGATATAATATTATGAAAAATAAATGATGATGAAAAAAAACTTTTTCTTTCTTTTAACTGCTGTCTGCATTTCAATTTTCTTTTCGTGCAGCAGTGATGACACAACAGACGACAACGGTTCTTCGTCCAACCACGATGAATATTACGCCAGTACATTACAACCTAAATTTCTTATCGCAGGCGACAGTATCGGTGTCGTGGACATCTCTTCAACAATAAGCATTTCCGCCGACTCGGCACAGACCATTCTCAACAGAATGAGAAGGTGGGGATTGAAAATAAAACTTGGCAAGCACTTGTTCAACAAGTCAGGCGGTTGGTTTCCCGCTTCAGATGCTGAAAGAGCTTCAGATGTACAAGACATGATCGACGACAGAAACATCCGGGCAATTGTATTTTTCAGAGGAGGATATGGAGCCGTGAGAACATTAGACTATCTCAATCTGATGAAGTTGAGGCAAGATCCCAAATGGATTGTAGGCTTCAGTGATATCACTGTGTTGCATTATGCATTACGTACGATAGGACTGCAATCCATACATGGTGCGATGCCTTCTACGTTCAATTCCGATTCCGTCTCAATAGATTCCACGGCAGAATCAATGAGAGACGCTTTGTTCGGAAAAGTATCGGGTTATAAGACAAGTCCCAGTGAATATAATCAATATGGTACGGCAGAAGGTAGGTTGACCGGTGGCAATATGACGATCATAGCAAACCTTAGTGATACAGATATTGACAACTATTTCACGACGCCTTCTATTTTGCTTATAGAAGATGTAGGCGAACAGATTTATGCCATCGACAGACGTCTGCAAATGCTGAAACGCAGTGGAAAACTAAGTAGAATAAAGGGATTGATTGTAGGACATTTCATCGACACAGAACAAGAAGCTCGCTGGGGTTCATCCGTTTACGAATTAATACACGAATATGCTTCTGAACTCAACATCCCTGTGATTTTCTCGTTCCCATCCGGACATGTCCACCCCAATTACAGTCTGTATATGAACAGAAATGTAAGAATGACGGTAGATGCCAATGGAGGACAAATCACATTTCTATGATATGAATTAGTCAATTCCTTTCACACAATATAAAAACAAAGGGTGAGCTTAACGGCCCACCCTTTTATTTATATTAAAAAAGACTTTTTACTTTTTGTCGCTGTCTGGAGCTTTATCTATAAGATCCATAAACTGATCAAGTTTCGGAGTGATGATAA
>NZ_CALMHT010000087.1 GCF_937863835.1 uncultured Prevotella sp. | reverse complement strand
AGGCTTGGGATTTTGTCACATACCTCTTAAACTGACATTTAATGATACATTTACAATTAAGATGGTTGGTCCTGCATCTGTTAAGGACGCCTTTGCTGACATGGTAGAGCTGGCTGATAAGTCTAATAAACAGTTGAAGTCGTCTAATAGCAATAAACTGCAGATTATAGAAGTGGAATTTAATGAAGACACAAAATAAAATTCATGTTATTATGATATTAGTTGCTTAATTTTACCTAAATTCAAGTGAATAATGCAACTGCTTCGAACAAAAGGAATGCTACGAGTAGGGTATAATATATTTTCAGAGCGAAAAGAGAAAGAAAATCTTTCCCTTTCCTTTGCTCTGTGGAGAAGTTGTTCCTATCTTTGCATCCTCAAGTTCCCCAACAATCAGTTGCATATGAAGAAGAAACATCTTACCGAGGGCCAAAGATACGAAATCTTTGCATTATTACAAAGTGGCAGGTCACAAAAAGACATAGCCATACAATTAAAAGTCAACAAGAGTACGATATCACGCGAAATAAGTCGCAATTCTGATGGCAGGAGCAAGTCCTATAAACCTGATTTAGCTCATCGCAAGTACATGAAACGAATGAAAGGACGTACTCACTTTCATAAGTTTGATTCTTCATTGCAGCAAATAGTGGATGCTTTTCTTAAAGCAGATTTCAGTCCGGAACAAATCAATGGATTGCTTAAGACAAACGTAAAGGAATACGTATCACATGAAACAATCTATCAGTATATATGGAAAGACAAGAGAACCGGTGATAAGCAGTTGTTCAAACACTTACGTAGAAAAGGAAGGCGTTATGCCAAACGTGGTTCAAAAACCAACGGACGTGGTTTTATCAAGAATCGGGTTGATATAGATGAGAGACCATCAATCGTTGATGAGAAGGTCAGGTTTGGTGATTTGGAAATAGATACAGTGATAGGCAGAAACCACAAAGGTGCCTTACTGACAATAAACGACAGGGTTACAGGGCTTGTATGGATACGTCGTTTAAGCGGAAAAGAGGCCGGTCCGCTTACAAAAGCAGCTGTTGACGCTCTGATGCCTGTTAAAGACTTAATACACACAATTACGGCAGATAATGGAAAAGAATTCAGTTTTCACGAAAAAATTGCAGAGAAGTTAAATATTTTGATTTACTTTGCAAAACCATACCATTCATGGGAAAGAGGTGCCAATGAAAACACCAATGGACTCATTAGGCAATACTTCCCTAAAGGTACGGACTTCGGAAATATAACCCAAGAACAAGTGATGCGCGTTCAAAACATCTTGAACTCCAGACCGAGGAAAAGATTAGGCTATATGACTCCTAAAGAGAAATTTAAACAATTAACTAATTTGGATTACAATGCGGTTGCATTATACGCTTGAATTCAGCATTTATTAGGACTGATAACTAATAATATAGATGTTGTTACTGCCGCTTCACCATATATGTTATGGGCAATGCTTATACCAATATCTGGCTTTATGGCGTTTGTTTTCGATGGCATATACATCGGTTCAACGGCTACGCGATATATGTTGATTTCATCATTAATAGCTACAATATGTTTCTACTCGGTATATTTTTCTTTAGCGTATAGATTTGGCAACCATGCCTTATGGTTAGCCTTCATATTGTTTTTATTTATGCGTGGAATTATTCAGCAAGCATTATTAAATAAGGTAAAATCTAAAATGGTTTAATTATGATTATATTATATGTTTTAGTAGGATTAATACTCGGAGGTGGTGTTGCCTATGTGTTTTTAAATGGTAAACTTACTCAGGCTAAAGTGGCATACGGAAGTTTGGAAACGCAACTCAATGCCGAAAAGACATTGCACGAGAATGACGTTAATGCCATAAAGGATAAATACGAACACGAGTTGGAACTGCGCAATGAGCAAAACTCTAAAGAGAATGCAATGCGACAGCAACAATTCAATGAACAACTTAATACTATTAAGGAACAATTTCAAAATCTTGCAACACGAGTCTTGGAACAGACTACAGCTAAACTAAAAACCGATAATATAGAATCTATAGACAATATAACAAAACCATTGAAACAAAATATTGTTCAACTTCAAGATGCTATTAGCAAAACGAATAATGAAACAGCTAAAAATACAGCATCTCTATCAGAACAACTAAAGTCAATGGCAGTTCAGACTGATAAAATTAACGAATCAGCTACAAGACTATCTAATGTAATGCGCGGCGCAAACAAGGTACAGGGAAATTGGGGAGAGCTTGCACTTATGAACCTTCTAGATAGTCAGGGACTTCGACTTGGAATAGATTATGATGTGCAGCAGACTATAACTGACGAAAAGGGTAATGCTGTTATCAATGATGAAAGCGGAAAGAAAATGATTCCCGACGTTGTGCTGCATTATCCAAACAACGAAGATGTCATTATCGATTCAAAAATGACGATTGATGCTTATGCTAATTACATGAATGCAGAAGATGAGATTGCAAAGAAGAAGTATACCGACGATGTTGTTAAGAGTATACGCACTCAGTTCACATTACTTTCAAAGAAGGATTACAGTGCTTATATCAAAGCTCCTAGGTGTGCCATAGACTTTGTTATTATGTATATACCTTATGAGGGAGCTTTGCAACTAGCATTAGCTTCTGATCCTAAATTGTGGCATGATGCATTTGAGAGACACGTGTTTATCACCAGCCAGCAAAATCTCATGGCTATACTAAAGATCATACAGATTGCATGGAGACAGTACACGCAGTCTGAAAATCAGAAACGTGTATTCGATATGGCTGACGAACTGCTTAAACGAGTAGGGGAATTCATAAAGCGATTTGATAAGGTAGGAAAGGATATAGAAACCTTGCACAAAGATTATGATGAAGCTAATAAAAAGGCACATACTGGAAGACAGAGCATTGTGCAGAAGGCAAACGACTTAAAACAATTGGGGGCAAAGGAGAGCGCTAATCTTCCAATCCCAGAAGCAGACCCTTCGCTTGAATGATAATTCATGTTTTGCTCCGCTTTTTAAATTATTATGCAAGTCTTTATCTTTTTATACAATTTATTTGCATCTAAAGTAACCAATATATCAAAAAATAGTTGCAATTTGACAAATAACCGCTCAAAAATGTTACACTTATACAATTATTTAGTATATTTGCATGCAAGTTAATACATTAAAGGTAAAATAAGATATGATACTGGATATAGAAATGTTACGAAGTTTTTATGCTTCATATTCAGAAAGCGTAGATAAAGCTAGAGAAACTATCAAGCGCCCACTAACGTATGCAGAGAAAGTGCTTTTTGCACACATGTATGAAACTTCAGAAATTAAACCATTTAAAAGAGGTGTTGATTATGTGAATTTTCGTCCTGACAGAGTAGCTATGCAAGACGCGACAGCACAAATGGCTTTATTGCAGTTTATGAATGCAGGAAAGGATAAAGTTGCTGTTCCGGCATCAGTGCATTGCGATCATCTTATCCGTGCCGATGTTGGCGTGGAGAAAGATTTACCTTCTGCCTCTGCCACAAATAAGGAAGTTTATGATTTCTTGAAATCTGTTTCTAAAAAGTATCATATTGGTTTTTGGGGTCCTGGAGCTGGTATCATTCATCAGGTTGTATTAGAGAACTATGCTTTTCCTGGTGGTATGATGGTTGGAACAGACTCTCATACTCCTAATGCCGGTGGCTTGGGTATGATTGCCGTTGGTGTCGGAGGTGCCGACGCTGTTGATGTATTGACAGGACAACCATGGGAATTAAAGATGCCTAAACTTATTGGAGTTAGACTTCACGGTAAATTGTCTGGTTGGGCTAGTCCTAAAGATGTTATATTGAAGATATTGGGTATACTTACTGTAAAGGGTGGTACAAATTCAATATTGGAATACTTTGGTGATGGACTTGAATCAATCTCAACAACAGGAAAAGCCACTATATGTAATATGGGTGCTGAATTGGGAGCTACATGCTCTGTTTTCCCATACGACAATAATGCCGACGAATACCTTAGAAATACTGGACGTGAGGAAGTTGCCTTTTTCGCAAAAAACAATATAAAGCATCTTCGTGCTGATGATGAGGTTTATGCTACACCAGAAAAGTATTACGACCAGATTCTTGATATCAACTTGAATGAAGTGGAACCGTATCTTAATGGTCCTTTCACTCCTGATGCAGCTACTCCTATATCACAGATGAAGGTTAAAGGACCTGCCAACGACTATCCAATGGATGTAGAGGTTGCTTTGGTAGGAAGTTGCACAAACTCCAGCTATCAGGATTTAGCACGTGCGGCAAGTGTTGCCCGACAGGCTTTCAGAAAGAATATTCCTGTGAAGGCACAACTAATAATTAATCCTGGTTCTGAACAGATTAGATACACTGCAGAACGTGACGGTATTCTTGACGACTTGAAGAAAATCGGAGCTGTGATAATGACAAATGCTTGCGGACCATGTATAGGACAATGGAAAAGACATACTGATGATAACAATCGTAAGAATGCCATTGTTACATCGTTCAACCGTAACTTCCGTCGCCGTGCAGATGGTAATCCAAATACATACGCATTTATTGCTGGTCCTGAGCTCACAACTGCTATAGCAATATCTGGCAGACTAGACTTTAATCCAACAACAGATATGGTTTGTGACAAAGACGGAAAGTATGTAAAACTTGATGAACCTACTGGATATACATTCCCTCCTAAGGGTTTTGCCGTTGATGAGAATGGATTTATAGCACCTTCAGAAAGCAACAGTGATATAGAAATAATCATATCAGAACAATCTGATCGTTTGCAAAAGCTGGAACCGTTTGCTACATGGAACGGTAAGGATTATGAAGATATGCCATTACTTATAAAGACAAAAGGCAAATGTACTACTGACCATATTTCTATGGCAGGACCCTGGCTCCAGTTCCGTGGCCATCTTCAAAACATATCTGATAATCTTCTTATGGGAGCAGTAAATGCTTTCAATGATGAGAGTAACAGTGTGAAAGACCAACTCGACGGAAAATATAAGGAAGTATCTAGCGCAGCTAAAGACTATAAACAAAATGGAATAAACTCTATTGTTGTAGCCGAAGACAATTATGGCGAAGGTTCTAGCCGCGAACATGCTGCGATGGAACCACGTTTCCTTAATGTAAAGGTTATATTGGCAAAGAGTTTTGCACGTATTCATGAGACAAATCTTAAAAAGCAAGGTATGCTTGCGCTTACCTTCGTGAACAAAGATGACTATGACAAGGTGCGTGAAGATGATCGCATTTCTATTTCTGGTTTGTCTGGTTTCGCACCTGACAGACATCAGATCGGAAGAGCGTCGTGTAG
>NZ_CALMHT010000086.1 GCF_937863835.1 uncultured Prevotella sp. | reverse complement strand
AAAATAATGTACCTTTGCAAGCAAAGTTGTTATTTCTTTATGTATGGAACAAATTAAAGCATTCTTTAAGAAGCCATTTTTCTCGGATTATCGTGTATTGTTCGGATTATGGATGATACTGGCTGTCGTGTCACATCTATTGAAGTTCTGGCATGAAAGGAACAATAATTATCTGATATTCAAATATGTTTATTGGCATACCATTCAGGGCAAATCATTGTATGCGCTGTCGCCTACAGAATTTAAGGACTGCAATCATTACGGACCGTTTTTCAGTTTAATAATTGCCCCCTTCGCAGTTTTGCCCGACTTTATAGGCATGTTGTTGTGGCTGTTGGTACTTACCCTGGTACTTTATTATGCCATACGGAAGTTGCCGACGACCAAACGGGTTCAGATATTCATCCTGTGGTTTGCCGCCCACGAACTGTTGACCGCATTGTTTATGCAGCAGTTTAATATTGCGACGGCAGCCATGATATTAGCTACTTTTACCTGTATCGAGAAGGAAAAAGACGGATGGGCAGCCTTTTGGATCGTTGTGGGCACGTTTGTCAAACTTTATGGAATCATAGGATTGGCGTTCTTCTTTTTCTCGAAGCACAAAGGTAAATTTGTGTCATATCTGCTGTTATGGTCTGCTGTCATGTTTGTTGCGCCTATCCTATTGAGCAGTTTCGATTATCAGATATCCCAATATTCAGAATGGTACCATTCGTTGGTCGTCAAGAATGTGAGCAATTCGGCCCTCGTGGGGTTGACGAATATATCCCTGTTGGGTATGGTTCACAGATTTGCAGGAGATGCGGACTTTTCCAATCTGTATCTTATCATACCGGGACTGATATTATTCCTGTTGCCATATATGCGTGTCGGACAGTATAAAAACGCTGACTTCCGTATGGCTTTCTTGGCTTCTGTGATGTTGTTCGTCATCTTATTCAGTACCGGAAGCGAATCGAGTACCTATATCGTGGCCATTGTAGGTGTCGTGTTATGGTACGCGGCCGTGCCGTGGAAACGCGGCAGATGGGATATCGCCCTGATGGTGTTCGTTTTCGTACTCACTTGTATGTCGGGCTCAGACATCGTGCCGAAATTTATCCGCAAGCAATATGTACAAGCGTATTCGCTCAAGGCATTGCCATGCGTAATCGTATGGCTTCGACTGATATATGAAATGTGTACAAAGGATTATACCGCATTAAGTAGAAAAGAGACTGAATGAAAAAAAGAGTATTATACCTTGTGGAGATATACGTAGCCATGGTGGCTGTCTTTGTTGTCGCCAAACCGCTATTTATGTTATACAATGCAGCTGGACATCATTTTTTCGTAGGAGATGTCTTCAGTGTGGTATGGCACGGATTGTCTTTGGATATTTCCACTTCTATCTATTTTGCTCTTTTGCCTTATCTTGCTGTTATGATTTCACTGTGGTGGAAAGGATGGGGCATCATGAGACTGATCATGAAATGGTATTATGGAATTGTAGCTGTGATTTTTTCCTTGGCTCTTGTGGCTGATGCCAGTTTGTATACTTTCTGGGGGTTCAAACTCGACTCTTCCGTATTCCAATATATCGATTCGACAGGCGATGCTTTTGTCAGCGTATCGGCAGGATATCTTATTGTAAGGATCATCCTGATTATATTAATAAGTTATGGAATCTATAAACTATGGGTCTGGATCACACCTCGTTCACTTGATGTAATCAATATCAAACAGAGAATTCTTTCCACGTTGGTAGCATTATTGATGATTGGTCCCATGGTGATAGGTATGCGTGGGGGCACAAGCGTTGCTACCACCAATGTAGGTCAAGTATATTATTCGTCGAATCAGTTTCTGAATCATTCAGCGGTAAATCCGTTATTCAGTTTTCTGGCATCGCTCGAAAAGGCTTCGGATGAAAATGTGGTATTCGATTTCTTCGATGAGAAACAGTGCAAGACCCTTACCGAAGGCTTGTTCAATACGGAGAGTATAGCGGATGATACATTGCTCAATACAAGTCGCCCCAACGTTATCATTATTGAGATGGAAGGATGTGGCGGCGCATTTACCGAGATTGGCGGGCATCCGGAGATTATGCCCAATCTTAATAAATTGGCGCATGAGGGGGTAAACTTTATCCAATGTTATGCCAACAGTTACCGTACAGACAGAGGTACCGTATGCTTGTTCAGCGGTTATCCTTCGTTCCCCAATGTATCGGTCATGAAATTACCAGCCAAGAGCAGCAATCTGCCTTCGATCGCCCGTGAACTGGTGAAGAACGGGTATGCGACAAACTTCCTTTACGGAGGAGACATCGACTTTACCAACATGCGTTCGTATGTGATAGGAACGCAATATCAGAAGATAAAGAGTTTTGAGGATTTCAACGAATCTGCCAAAGGAAGCGGCAAATGGGGCGTAAGGGATGATATTACGTTTGATGACCTGTATCATCAGGTGATCAGTCATCAGGAAAAACATTGGCATACGGGATTTCTCACACTGAGCAGTCATGAACCGTGGACGGTACCTTATCACCGTTTCGATTATGAGGTGTATAATTCGTTCAGTTATCTTGACTACTGTATCGGAAAATTTATCAATAGATTGAAAAAAACGCCACAATGGAAGAATCTGTTAATCATATTCACTCCAGACCATGGTATAAGGTATCCGCATCTGGAAGAAACGGACCTGTTGCATAACCATATACCTATGATATGGGTGGGAGGTGCTGTCAAGGCGCCCCGTACGATAGATAAGCTATGTACTCAGACAGATTTGGCTGCTACATTATTGGGGCAGATGGGTATCAGGCATGACATGTTCAGATTCAGCAGGGATGTAACAAGTAAGACGTACAAATATCCATTCGTCTATCATACCTACAATTATGGATTCACGGTGATAGACAGTACAGGTTACACTGTTTACGACCTCGATGCCAATAAGGTAATAGCAGATAAACCGAAAGCGAATAAACATCGTCTGGAAATGGGTAGGGCTATACTACAGATAACATCAAAAGATCTTAAAGAAAGAAGATGAAAGATAATCATACGGTAATAGGTTTTGATGCCAAACGTATTGTACGTAATGCTACGGGACTGGGCAACTATGGCAGAACGCTTGTTAATAATATAATGAACGAGTGTGGGGATCATGATGACTTTCGTCTATATGCGCCTGACAAAGGACGAGATGATCTGCGTCAACAGATAACACTGAATAAAAATAGCGAATTCGTATATCCCAGAAATACCATGTTCGGTTTCGAAAGAAGTATGTGGCGAATGAAGGATATCGTGAGAGACCTGAAACGTGATAAGGTGGATATCTATCATGGACTGACAGGAGAATTGCCGATAGGTCTGAGGAAAAGTGGTGTACATGGCATCGTTACAATCCACGACTTGATCTTTTTGAGATATCCGCAGTATTATCATTGGTTGGATACTAAAATATATGCCTACAAGTTTAGAATTACCTGCAGGGAGGCTGAGCGGATAATAGCGATCAGTGAATGTACCAAGAGGGATATTGTAGAATTCGGACATGTAAACCCTGATAAGATAAAGGTTATCTATCAAGGATGCGATGACAGTTTCAAACATCCGGTAGATGATGAGAAAAAACACAAAGTACGGCTTTTATATGGTTTGCCCATGAGATACATCCTCAATGTAGGCAGTATAGAGGAAAGAAAAAATGTGATGTTGGCTGTAAAGGCTCTTCATAAGTTACCGGATGAGGTGAAATTGGTGATAGTAGGTAAACAGACAACATATACCAATCAGGTGCTCGACTATATAGAAGAGAATAATCTGCATAGTAGGGTACTGATTATCAGCAACCTTTCATTCGAAGATTTACCGGCCGTATATCAGATGGCTGAAACATTCGTTTACCCTTCACGTTATGAAGGATTCGGAATACCAATCATAGAAGCGATCAACAGCGGCGTACCTGTGGTGGCCTGTACAGGTTCTTGTCTGGAAGAAGCTGGAGGACCTCATAGCTTATATGTATCCCCTGACGATACAGACGGTATGGCTGAGGCTGTCAACCGATCGCTCAAAGGTATGGAAGGACGTGAGGAACGTATTACCAAGAGCAAAGAATATGTGCAGCGGTTTGAGAATACGGATACGACGGAAGAAGTGATAAAAGAATATAGAAATATTCTGAATCAGTA
>NZ_CALMHT010000085.1 GCF_937863835.1 uncultured Prevotella sp. | reverse complement strand
GCATTTTTAGGCCTAAAAGTTGTACGAATCCATCGATTTGAGTATCTGAACAAGCCGATTCGCACGACCGGACCACTGATTTGTGTGACGTTTGTGCGTGGTTTTGTTACGTTTACAACCGTTGTTACCAATCATTAACCTATTGGTTGTCAACAGTTTAAGCAAGTCTGTAACGTTGTGACGTTTATTTTTTCTTTTTTCTATTCTGAGCTGGGATTTTCATCCCCAAGGCCTCAAATTGAGGACTGTCATGTAGGGATAAGAACCTACTCATCATCATATAAAAGCTCATTCAAATATTGCGGAAGCAACAGGGATGAACTGGAAAAATTTCCAAATGCAAAGGTAATAAATAATATCGAGATACGAAAGAAAAAGGAGAACAAGTTACTCACCCAAAAGCGACTTTCTGATCTTGAATGCTAATTTATCGCATTTTTTCATTTTCTCTATATTAAATCCTTTTAGTTGAAGTCCGGCATAACCCAACAGTCTGTTATAATCTATCTCATCAGTGGTCGAAACATACCTGCGTATTTCGTCCATATTGCATCCTGCCACCTTCTCAATCACAGTCCACAGTTCATCTTCGGTAAAACCACGTTTCAGTCCTTGATAATATTCGGTGTAAAGCTTACGCATCACATCGTCAAGAGAATGCTTGTTATTGGTCTTGTGACGAATATCGATGTCCAAAAGGAAACCGACGATAGGACCTTTGAAGTAATATGAGAATCTACGGTCGCGCGTATCCTCGTTGCTATCATAATTAAACAGCCAACCGTCATAACTGCTGTCCAGCAAGGTAGAATGTTTGTGACCTTCGAAGCCTTCTATCCTACTGATAAAATCATTCAGTTCGTACAGTAGGAAGTCGCCTTTGCATACCCCACCCCTTATCATACTATAATCGTTGTACAGACTGGTGAGTCCTTCGCACCACCATAGACCGGTCGTATAATTCTCTTTCTCGTAGTCGAAAGGTCCCAGTTCGACGGGACGTATCCGTTTGATGTTGTAAAGATGAAAAAACTCATGCGCTACATACGACATCAACTTCAAGTATCCGATTGTATCCTTGTAAACGAGACAAGTGTCCATCAGATCCGCCTGACAAGCCGCATGTTCCAGTCCGCCTTCACCCTTGCCCAACCATAAGAACTTATAGTCTTTGTAAGGTATATCCCCGAACAAGTCGGTGGTAGCCTTGATCATCTTCTTCAGGTCGGGAATAATACGGTGGTCTATGCTGTCACCTTGAGGCCAAGCTATCTCGTATCCATGTCCTTCCAGTTCGAATTTGGCTGTCTCCTGATTTCCCATCAGGATAGGTGAATCATAGAGTTCGTCATAATTATGGGCAAAGATACGATATGGCGGCATCTTATCGAGGACATCCAGAACGGTAGTCAGTTTTCGCCAATCATTAAAAGGTGTCACGGTGAGTTCTACAGGTTCGTTGATGTTATCCAATCGATACATGCAGATACCGTTGAGAGGAACAAAAGCGCGAGTGCTGTCAACGATAGCCATGCACACATTATTGAAATTGGAATAAACCCTATATGTCAATTTCACGTTATGAGCATTGTTCTTGTAGATAATCCATCGCGAAGCGCCTTCCTTCTTCCATTTCAAAGGAGCACCGTTGTTATCTGTCGGACTGAAATCAGTAATATTCTTAGGATAGTATGCAAGATTATAGTATCCGGGAGCCCACATCGGTAGAACCATCGTCAGATTGCCGTCTGTCAGAGAATCCATATTCAATTCCACATTGATATAATGCTTCACCACATCAAAGTGGAGTTTGAATTTCATCGTAGCGTTGATATTACATACGATAACACACAAGAAACTAATAAGTACGATTCTTTTTTTCATGATAATATATTTTTATGCAAAAATAAGCAATCAGTTTTAAATAAGACTGTTTTGGTCAAGCCTTTTTCGGATGATGGATTATTGTGTTATCTTATTGGACAATTGTTGGGTCAACAGGCATTGATGTGAACCATAAAAGCTAACCAATAATATCCTTTATCATCGCAAAGAACCAAATTGAACTAATTTGACACAACAAGAACTAATAGATGCTATTGACGTGTTAAAAAAGTTATATATCTTTGCTAACGGTAAATACGAGAGCCGTGTACCTTAATAAAAATGAAAA
>NZ_CALMHT010000084.1 GCF_937863835.1 uncultured Prevotella sp. | reverse complement strand
ATAATACCTTATCACGTGTGCCATCATCAAGCGCAGCCATAAATTCATTGAAATATTGCTTGTACGCTATAATGTTCCTATACATTGTTTATTTGTTTGGTTGCAAAGTTACAAAATGTTGTAATGCGATACAACATTCCAGCAATAATATTATAAATAATTAATAATTATCTCCGGTTTCCGATAACGATGCCATTTCTTGTTTTTATTTTTTGTATCGTTACATCAATCACTTTAAACAGAAATTAGATAAAAGGTATTCATTCCATTTATGGCCCAAAAGGTAGACATGGTAGACATGGTAGAAAACGAAAGATAGTTAAGAATGCACTTTTGTAGTGCATTTTTCCGTTCCATGCAAGTATTATTTAGAATTTAAATTGTATAGAGCGCCATAGCAGGACCGGTAACAGGTACTGATATGGCGGCAAAAAAACGACATCCGCAATATATTACGGATGCCGTTTCTAGTAGTTTATTAATCTATATTTTATTCTCCGAATATACCGACAAGTGTCGATGCATAACTGGTCAATGCCGTCTTCAGAGCCGTATTGACAGCATAACTGGCATCATCTGTAGAATTGGTGAAGATCCATTTGAAATCGCCTTTGTTGATCCGGCCTGCACCCCAATATCCTTTTACTACGGATGGGACAAGGACACCGGCAAGGGGTGTGTATGAATACATCAGTTTTGCGTCGGTATCGAAATTGTTGTATGTTGTGCCGCCTGCCAATGTCACATAAGTGGTTGGCACTTGTTCGTCACGACTGGAAGCCTCATAGCAATCAAAACTGGTAGCACTGGCGTTCTGCGTGATCGGTGTATAGTTGCCACTGGTACCCTTCTCGGCATACACATTACCATAACTCTTGATCATACCGCCGTCTTCTCCGGAGAAGGTTCCTGAACCTGCAGCATCAGTACCTTGCTTGGAAATCAACATAGGGTCGTGGGTACTGCGGAAGTAGTTGTTCTCTACAAATACGCTGGCACCCATCGTCGCCCCTGGACCATATTTGGCACAACCGTCATAATAATTGTTCCATACGTGCACCGTCATCGTACGGACACGGGGGTGACGGGAATCGCTATGGTCGAACCAGTTGTGATGATAGTCGATATAGTTGGGACCGGATTCGCTCGTCATACCGCAAAGGGAGGATTTGCCGTTGTCAAAAAAGTGGTTGTATGCCACTGTAATATATTGGGAGTTGCCCTTGATATCCACGGTACCGTCACCCTTTACCTGGTCGGCGTCGCTGCCCTGTTTACCATAGAAGAAATCCATATTGTGAACCCAACAGTATTTGTTGTCTGTATCAAGAGAGACGGCATCGTCGAGACAAAGCATCACCGCAAAATTACGCAACTCTACGTTGACCGCATTACGGAGCAACATGCCGAAGCCCCACATACCGGCATCCTCTCCTACTCCTTCGAGGGTGATATTCATATTCACGGCGTTGCTCTTGCCTTTGATCTGCAATCCTTCACTGCTCAGAAGGGCATCCATATCCGTGGCGGTAATGGTACCGATGATGCGGACATCGAGAGGACGCGTCTCGTACCCTTTCTCGAATGCGGCTAGAATGGCCTGCAGACCGGTAAAGGTGGATGTAGACTTCGAACCTGTCTGCACATCGAGGGTTACGGTCTTGGCCGTAGACGCTGTGACATAGAGCACACGGGCATTGGATTTCAATGTGCCGTCATCATTGTATGCACCTACACCACTGTTGTTAAGATGGGCGAAACCCGAACGGTCGTAGTTGACTACCGTCATACCGGTTGCCTCGCTCGCCTTTGAAGCATCTTCAGCACCGCTGATGACAGGCACCACCTTGACAGCATAACTGCTTCCGGCTTTCAGTCCCAGGACATCAGCACGTCCATAAGTGCCGTAATTGCGTACCAGCGAGGCATCTATCTTGGTGTAATCGGCGTAATCTCCACCTTTTATATATACATGATAGGTAGTAGCACCATCCAGAATGTTCCATTTCGCATAGACGGATTCGTTCCATCCTTTGGCCTCCGTTATCTCCACACCATGATTCGCAATCGTGGCATTAGCCACCGTTTCGGCAACCTTCGAGAAGGTGAGATTCCTGACCGTTTTGGTATACACATCCGGTGTAGTGCTTCCACTTGGGGTGACGGTTACGGTGCCTGCTGTCTTGTCTATCGAGATATCACTCAATGCGTCACTGTTGTAATACTTCACTACATTGCCTGTCGTGGTGAGTTGCACCTGACTGGTAGACGTATCGAGTGTCGTAGACTGGTCGGCCTTTGTGGTCGGCGTCGTGCCGCCACCTGACCCACCGCCATCGCCGGTAATACTCAGACTGTATATATACATGCCGCCCGTAGATGTCAGCGTTACTTCGCCATCTGCCGTCACGGTAGCCACATCGGTCTGCGCATCGGTACTTGTAGCATTAAAACTGCCTGACACGGGTGTGAGATTGGTTACGTTGAATCCTCTTGCCGTAGAACTGGATGAGGTTTTACAACTTAATGTTACGGTCTGTCCTGCCGTAAGATTTGAAATAATCAATGTATTGTTACCGTTAAATTCCAGACGGTTGCTTTTATAATTCAGACGTATTTTGCCTGATGTGTTGCCAGAACCTGCCAAAGCAGTGAATTTCAGTCCGGTGGTGAATGCCAGTTCTGTACCATTCGCTGTCAAAGCACTTGATGAAATGGCTGTCAACAGATTATATCTGCTGCTCGCCGTGTCGTCGTACCAATTTGTCGCATCCGCGGTCAATAACGTCTTATCGGCATCACTTAATGATGTAAAATCCCATGTCTGGGCGTTTGCTCCGATGCTCATCATACCAAGCAAGCATACCAGAATACAGGATATCAAATATGTATTCTTTTTCATTTTATCTTATTTTACTACGATTTTCTTTCCGTTGGTGATATAGACACCATGCGGCAGTCTGTCTGTGGTATCGCCGACATACTGTCCGTTGATATGATAGACTCTCTGATCCACTTTGTCGGGGTGATCTGCATTGATGTCACTGATACCGGTAGAACTGTCATAAGTGAAATCAATAGATACAAGTGATTTGAGTGCCGTCTGCGAAGAGTTGTCTTCATAGTTCAGCGTCACCTCGTCACCATTGAATGTCAGTTTGGTAGCGAATTTGCTTACTACCTGTCCGTCCACCGTTACCGTTTCGGCAGTTGTCGTGCTATCCGCCATAACAGGAATACCTGTTAAGGCAATACACGCAATAAGTAAAGGAATTCTTTTCATTATTAGTTATGTTGTAGTTGTTTTGGCTAAATTTTCACTACAAAGATACGGTTTAATCCGTTAGATTAAACTTCATTACCGAAATAAACACACGTAAACGTTTACAACTGTTTTCTGCGCTCATAAAACTGCCGCGACAGGGTGAAGAACATCAATACGCCCAGGAAATTGATGACCGCTACAGTCCAGAACATAGATACATAACCCAGATGTTCGGCTATGATGCCACCTATCAGCACCCCTATTCCCTGTCCCGCATCCCACGATGTGAGGATTGACGAATTGGCAGTACCCCGTTCGTTATGGTTGGCTATATTGATAAACATATTGAGGAAAGCCGGATAGAAATGACCGTTACCGAGACCGATCAGGATGGCAGAAATGTAATACCCTATCTGGTTAGGACAGGCGACAAAAAGGATATACCCGACAAGGGATATGAGAATACCTTCGGCAGCATTATGTGTCAACATGCCCGCTCTGAGCGCCTTCGCACCTTGCAGACGCGAAAGAAACAGTCCGATGGACAGCAACATGAAGTAGGTGCCCGTACCGCCTGTGATGCCCAACTCCTCCTTACTATAAATGGCAAGATAATTGCTCAGTACACCCCAGCACAATCCCGGCAACATGATGTTGACGGCCAGCATCCACGCTTTGGTGAGAAAGAATCTATCGAGCGAAATCTTTGTCTTGTTCTTGACAATCTCTTTTACAGGTACATGGATAGACGATACGGCCAACAGTCCCAAGGCTGCCAGCACCAATGCAATCCAGAAGAGTAATGTGAAATTGTCCGTGTACTTATAGATATATATTCCGACAGACGGAGCGACAGCCATAGCCAGGTTGTTACTCAGTCCGTAATAACCGATACCTTCGTTTCGCCGGCTGGCAGGCAGTACGTCAATAGCCACCGTACTGTTAGCCACGGTCACGGCACCGAAAGGAGCACCGTGGAGAGTCCTGACGATGGCAAACATCAGTAGGGTGCCGGCTGCGATATATCCGAAGAAGAAAACGAAAAATGCCATAAAACAAATCATCAGGACCTTCTTGCGTGAGAAACTGTCTACGATATAACCGCTGAACGGACGGAACACCAGTGCAGCCACCGTATATCCCGACAGTACGATACCGATTACATCTTTTGATGTGCCGAATCTCTCACTAAGATAAAGAGGGAGAAGTGGTGTGAGTATATAAAAGGCGAAATAGAGCATGAAATTGGATGTCATCGCCTTCATATAATTTGTATTCCAAAGTTTTTCTTTCATTATCCGAATTCTATTTCGGCGGCAAAGGTACGCTTTTTTTAGCTATTTCTTTGTATACATAATACTGATTTTGCGGTTTACCTCCCTTTTTCACCGAAACAAATGCCG
>NZ_CALMHT010000083.1 GCF_937863835.1 uncultured Prevotella sp. | reverse complement strand
GAATAATACAAAGGAATTCCGCCCTTCGGGTGGAGGGTGGAGGTATAAAGCAACAAAAAATCTGGGGGAGAAAGGTGCAAATTCGCAGAGGCATCAAAAAGTTCAAACATTTTTACATCCTCTTTTGAGTGCCATAGTTGGACTGGAAACTGGTTCATCGGCAACAGCCAATTGAAAAATATTGGAAATAGCACCAACTTTTATACGGTTCCCCCCTATTTCAATTAAAAAATATTTTTTAGTACACATTTTTTTCTTATATTTGCATATCCAAAGTTAACAAGACGACAAAGATATGGTATTAAACCAATATATTCAGAATCTGATACGTGACAAGACTGGTAATCATCTCACATTATCAAGCCAGTTCGAATTGTTGTCAAAAGACATCTACGATGTTACAGGTAATGTACTCAGCGTAAATACATTAAAGCGCCTCTTCGGAAAATTGGCTGATGTCAGTACTTCCCATACCACACTGAATATCATTGCGGAATATCTCGGATTTGAGAATTGGGAGAAACTTGAATCGGTGGCCGAAAACGGTAATTCGTGTCTTTGTTCCTTGAAGGACACGGTATTTCCTAAGGATCTGGATACCAGCACCAGGATAGAAATCTGCTATGAACCATCCAGAAAACTGCTATTGGAAATCACAGACGACAAACATTGCCGGGTTATCTCATCAGCTGGCGGGAAATTATGCGAGGGCGATATCCTTTACATCGCAGAAATCACTGCCGGATATTCATTGATTGTGAGTAATGTAGAGCGCGGCGGACAGCAATTGGGGAGATATGTCGGCGGCATAGAAGGTGGCGTCAAATCCATCAAGATATTATAACAGGAAAGCCATGGATACCGAATCTCGTTTTATATCTATTGACAGTGGACAGCAATGCGAAGAAGAGAATGTGATAGCAGAAGGAAGCACATCCGTCTGCTATAAAATAAGATACGACGGTAAATGGTATTCCAAGAAGCAACTCAAACCTGAATATAAAGACAGTCCTACCTATCAGGAAACACTGAAAAAGGAGTATGCCCTGGGCAGCAGACTGAACAATCCCTATATCATACACTACGAGGATATAGGCGAAGACGATAAAGGACTCTTCATTCTGACCGACTTCATAGAGGGGAAGCCTCTCTCCGACTTCATAGCAGACGCACCCGGTTACTTCCGCTCACGATCAGCCCGAAGACAGTTTATCGATGAAATACTCTCTGCCGTAGACTGTCTGCACCGGCATCAGATACTGCACCTCGACCTGAAACCTGACAATATCATGATAACTGATATCGGGCATCATGTCAAACTTATCGACTGCGGTTTCGCCTATCAGGACTGTTTCACACAGACACCCGGCGGCAGTGATGGATATTCAGCCCCCGAACAGTTTTCGGGCAAATACAAAATCGGCACATACAGCGACATCTATGCCCTGGGCAAAATCTTCGACGAGATGCATGTCACCGGCAAGAAAGTGATATCACGCTGCCTCAAAGAGGACCCGTCGAAACGTTATCAGTCGGTTACAGAACTGAGACACGCCATCACAGACAGACGAAAGACATACACACTCATCACGATTCTTATCTTGATAGCGGCGACATCGGTATGGGGGTACAACACATACAAACACAGGAAGATACCCAACCGATACAGCAAATATATCATGCAGATTGACTCCACCAATAAGATGAAAGTCACCACACTGGTACCGAACGCCAACACCCAACCGCCGCTGGTAGGTGGATATATAGAAAATTTCGACAGCGCGGAGATTATCAACAAGGGTTTGCTGGTGGCAACAGACAGCGACGACCTCTTCAAGACAGATACCGCAAGCGCCAGTCGTTTTGGTATTTATGACGACAAGACGATGATATTTGGAACAAGGCGTATCAAAGACGACATGCAGGATATCGTCTGTTCGCCGATCAACAAAGAAGAGTTTGTCTTTCCGCTCATGCATCTCATGGGAGACAAAGACTACTACGTGAAAGCTTATGTGATTACACGGCAGAGAAAGTATGTATACGGAGAGACGAAACACATACATTCCAAAGACTTCGACAGGTTTGACGGCGGACTGGACGTGGCGAACGTCTTTCATGCTTCTGACCATTCCGTATTCGACATCATGACAGACGAACTGATAAATCTGGAAAAGAACGGTTGCTTCTATACCAGTAATGAGGCTCCCCGGGAATGCATACGGAACACATCGGCGAAAAAGGATACCTATTATAAACTGAAAACCCGTTGGAACTACCAATTGTGGTATTCGTATTGGGGAATAAACTGCCTTGTATGGAAATCGTACGACAAAGCCGTACAGTTACCCTTCATGACATTCCGTGACGGAAAGTTGTATATATCCAAAGACATCACCAATGCCGATGATGACATCACCTTCTATTATACCATCAACGGTGACTGGCAGAGGCCCGAACATTTCAGACTGCGGTATACCGGACCTATCAGCATCAACCGCCCATGTATCGTGACCTGTTACGGCAAGCGCAAAGACGGAGCCATCTCGTTCACCAACAGTTATGTGGTGATGAAAGAGATGATAAAATAGACAATAACAATCATCGGATACGGAACATTGACTGCTTTCCCGATATAACGTCCGCTACTGCTATATACCCTCCCGCTATCAATTCTGCCTAAGTAAGAGCCATCATAGGAATACACCCGACCGGCACTATATTTACCGATATACCTGCCAGTCGCATTATAAAAGTAATTATTGGAAACTTTTCCACTATAACGGCCAGAGGAATCATAGATGTTTCCTCTTTCGATTTTCCATGCATATCTACCATACGAATCATAGAATCTGCCATTATCACACTTCCCCAAATAAGAACCATCCGCATCGTAACAGTTTTGCGCCAAGGCGGAGATGCTGAAAATAAGCATCAGTGCTAAAAATATGTGTTTCATTTAAGCTGTTAATTATATTCGTTCTTTACATTATTGTTTTCTTATCTCAACGCTATGACGCAGATCTTTCGAATTTATTGCACTATAGTCATCGTATATCCTGCCATCTCTTAAATAAAATGTGCAGACATCCGTTACATCAATGTCAATATCATCCCCTGTCCATGCATGCCAAGTGGCGGAACATTCACGATTATTGCCTTCAAACTTTACTTTTGCTGTATAATCCGCATTTAATGTGACCTTCTCGATACGGTAAGACATAGTTGCACCCTTATTTCCTGAACATATATATGTGCCTGCATAATATCTGCCATCACAACTGATGTTGAAAACGGCCAAAACGACAAACGCAAAATACGATATGAACACTCTTAACTCTTTCATACTTCAAACTACTTCTTTTCTACATTACATTATCATGCAAAATTACTATTAATATTTTTATTATGAATACGATGAATACCGGTTCGGGGCAAAATGGATGAAATGGACTAAAAAGGACTGCTTTGGACCATATTAATTATACCTAAAAATAATGATTTTAATAAAAAGTGAAATTGTTTTTTGCACCCGCTTCAACTTTTATGCCTATTTTTGCAGCACAAATTCAATCATTTATTTAAGTATGAAAAGAAAGATCGTTATATTTGCTGCCCTACTGATATGCAGCATATTCGTTTGCGGGACTACATTCGCAGTGCTCAACCAGAAGGCCGACAGTTGTGTGATGACCAAGAAAGGGAGTACGTATGTAGTCAACACAACACAACTGGGAAAGAACGTGAGAGGATTTAACGGACCTACCCCACTGATGATTTATATCAAAAGTAATAAAATCGTCAAGATAGAACCTCTGCAAAACAGGGATACACCTAATTTCTTCAACAGGGCTTCGAAGAGACTGATAGGCTACTACATAGGTAAGAAAGTAAACAGCATTGTGAATACCGAAGTGGATGCCGTATCGGGTGCCACCTACTCGTCCAAAGCCATTATCGAAAATGTGAAGTTGGGTGTCTCTTATTACAAGGAGAACAAGAAGAAATAAAAATAATGACATTCCTTTTGCCGTGTGGATGATTTGATATATCTTTGCACCCTATAAACTTAATGCAAAAGATATAGCATGGGTATAGTAATAGGAATAGATGTAGGCATCAGTACTACCAAAATCGTAGGAATAGAAAACGGGAAGGTGATTTCGCCTATCCGCATCACTGCCGCCGATCCTGTGACATCCCTCTACGGGGCGTTCGGCAAATATCTTTATGATAACAACATCGGTCTGAGCGACATCGAAAAGGTGATGCTGACCGGTGTGGGCAGCGCTTACATCGACTCACCTATCTACGGACTTTCGACGGATAAGGCGGAGGAATTTATCGCCGACGGACTGGGGGCTGAATATGAATCGAGACTGACTCGTATCATTGTGGTCAGCATGGGTACAGGTACTTCGTTCGTGAGATGTGACGGTGATAAGATAAAGCATATCGGCGGTACCGGCATCGGTGGCGGTACACTGCAGGGATTGTCAAGGCTTCTGTTGCAGACGAGTGACATCAAGGAGGTCTCGGAGATGGCAAAAGACGGTGACATATCCAATATCAACCTGCTGATCGGTGACATCAGTGCCCGACCGCTGCCCGGACTGCCTATGGATGCCACGGCATCGCTGTTCGGCAATACTGCCAGCAATGCTTCGCGAGAGGATATCGCACTGGGACTGATCTACATGACATTGCAGTCTATCGGCAGTGCCTCGATATTGTCGGCACTAAACAGTGACGTGAAGGATTTCGTACTCATCGGTAATCTGACGCTGCTGCCTCTCTGCCAGACGGTTTTCCCGATTATGGAAAAACTGTACGGCGTGCGTTTCTTCATACCTAAATATGCTGAGTTCTGCACGGCTATCGGTGCGGCACTGTATTATCTGAAAAAATAAACTTATTGTTTTTCTATCCTTAAGGTCTGGTCGCAGTAGTCTACGACGGCTGGTCTGTGCGTGATGAAGATGATGGTCTTGTCATGGGCGGAAAGGATATTCTGCAACAACTGGCGTTCGGTTTCGGGATCAAGAGCGCTGGTGGCCTCATCGAACAGCATGATACTGCGGTCGCGCAGCAAGGCGCGGGCTATGGCTATGCGCTGCGCCTGTCCTTCGCTCAGTCCACCTCCCAGTTCCGAACACATCGTATCCAGTCCGTCGGGTAAGTCGATGACGAAATCGGCACACGACTTGCGCAGGGCTTCTTTCATATCTTCATCGGTCGCATCCAGACACCCCAGACGGAGATTTTCACGGATGGTGCCACTGAGCAGGGTGTTACCCTGCGGTACATATACGAAATTACACCGCATCAGGGACGACAGTTCGCGACATGACTTATGGTTGTATATCTCTATCCTGCCTTCCTGCGGATGCAAGAGGGCCAGCAACAGTCGGACGAGGGTGGTCTTACCGGCACCGGTTTCACCAAGTATGGCGGTACAACTGCCCGGAAGAAAATCGAAAGACAACGAATCGAGCACTTTCCCGTCGGCTTCATCATAAGTATATGATACATTCTCCAGACGGATACCCAAAGGTGATTTCATCTCTATCGGGTCACCTTGTTCTTCGAGAGGATCCTCTTCAAGTTCCATCAGTCGTTCGGCCGCCGTGAATACAGACACGAACGCGGGCACCAGTTTGGTAAGGTTGCGGGCAGGTCCCTGTATCTTGTTGACCAACTGCAGAAACGCAGTCATTCCACCAAAGGTCAACGTATGGTGATACATGCGGATGGCACTCCATAGGAATGCAACCAGATAACCGAGGGCGAAACCGAAATTGAGTATCAGATTGGAAAACACGGAAAAAAGAGTTCTGCGGACGACATTGTGACGGAGTTCACTTTGTGTATTCTCCAGTTTTCCGACCATCACATCATCACTTTCGAGTGTCTTGATGAGCATACGGTGCTGTATTGTCTCCTGTAATACGCTCTGCACCTTACTGTCTGAATCACGTACCCGTCGGGTAAGGTTGCGCATCTTGAGCACATACAATTTGCTGACCAGTATAAAAAGGGGTATGATGGCTACGGTAATCAGTGCCAGTATCTTATCCATATTAAACAGATAGAAGAAGGCACCGACAAACAGAGCCACGACTGATATCGTGTTGGGTATCGTCTCGGTGAGGAAAGTGACGACATTGTTGACATCAAACTCCAGTCGATTGAGAACATCACCGCTATGGTGAGTTTCACGGCCATGCCACTCGGAACGCAGGATACGGTCGAGCATACGCTGCTGCATACGGTTCTGGGCACGGATACCCAGAATGTTCTTGACCCATATACTACTGATATTGATGGCAAAATCGCATAAGATCAAAATACCCATGATACCGACCGACCAATAGACGGAACCAGCGACCACACCCGACGCCACATCGATGGCATGCTGTACCGCCCAAACGGATGCCAGACTCACAGCTACGTCCATCAGACCGAGCATGGCATTGAGCACTGCCTGTTTCCGATTGCCGCGCCAAGCCTGCCAAAGCCATTTCAGGATAGTTTTGGAAGAATACTTATTGCTCTGTATTTTCAGTAAATTCTTCAGATCCATCTTATCTGCGCGTGTCAGCCCCCCACATCAGTTTTTCACGAAGCGTATGGTAATAACTGCAACCGCTTCGTTTCAATATCTTAATCGTATACGGAGCCTTACGGAGCGTAAGTCGGGTGCCTTCCTTGCATTTCTCGGAACGACCGTCGATGGCGACAAGGAAATTGTGACTGCGACTCTCTACAGCCAGACATACGACGGAATCGTCGGGGATGACGATAGGACGGATATTCAGACTATGTGGAGCGACTGCCGTCATCGACATGATGCCTGACTGCGGAATCAGGATAGGACCGCCATTGGATAATGAATATGCCGTAGAACCCGTAGGGGTACTGACAATCAATCCGTCTGCCTGATAGGTGGTAAGATACTCGCCGTTGATGGTGACACGGATACTGATCATCGACGCGTTGTCGCGCTTCAGAACAGAAATGTCATTCAAAGCGCAGTCGCAACCCTCGAACGGTTCCCCGTCTGTTTCGACCTTGATTACGGCCCTGTCTTCTACAGAGTAGTCACCGCGATAGATGGCATCGAGACATGTCTCGATGTCCTTAGGACTGACATCGGCAAGAAAACCCAGTCGACCCATGTTGACACCCAACATAGGAATGCCTTTGTTGCCTACATAACCGGCCGCTTTAAGGAAAGTACCGTCACCACCCATGGAAATCACGAAATCGGAACTGAAATCGTCGCCCTTGAATATACCGGTGGCATCGACTTCGAGATGCTGGGTGTCTGTAAGGAAATGATAGTAATCTTCTTCGATATACACATCCGCCTTACGTTCAGACAGACAGGAAAGAATCTTCTGGATAGAAGCCGATTTCTTAGCCTGGTATATATTACCAAAAAGCGCAAATCTCAATTTACGAGGTGACATATTTTCTTTGTTTTTAATATCTTTATCCATCTGTGATATGGTTATTTGACAAACATTTCGTACTTTTGCCGATACATTGCGTTGCAAAAATACGTTTTTTTAGTGAAAACAGTGTAATTTTGAATTAAATAATTAGATAAAAATGACAAAATTAAGTGTAAACATCAACAAGATAGCTACTATCCGTAATGCTCGCGGCGGTAATAACCCCGATGTATTAAAAGTAGCACTCGACTGTGAATCGTTCGGCGCACAGGGTATCACGGTGCATCCCCGTCCCGACGAAAGACATATACGCTATCAGGATGTCAGGAATCTGAGACCTGCTGTCAGGAAGGAATTCAATATAGAGGGTAATCCTATAGAGAAATACATTGACCTCGTACTGGAGGTTAAACCGACACAGGTAACACTTGTCCCTGATGCCGACAACCAGATAACCAGTAACCATGGATGGGATACGAAAGCGAATATCTCTTTCCTGACGGATGTTATCGGACGATTCAAAGAGGCCGGTATACGTACGTCTATCTTCGTAGACCCAGATGTGGAGATGGTGGAATATGCCAAGAAATGCGGGACAGACCGTATAGAACTGTATACGGAACCTTATGCGAGCGGGTATCCAGTGGATCGCGAGAAGGCCATAGCACCGTTTATCGAAGCGGCAAAGAAAGCGAAGGAACTGGGACTGGGACTGAATGCGGGCCACGACCTGAGTCTTGTCAACCTGAATTACTTCTATCAGCAGATTCCATGGGTAGACGAGGTCAGCATCGGTCATGCACTGATTTGCGATGCACTCTATATGGGACTAAAAGACACAATACAGAAATATCTGGATTGTCTGAAATAAATTATTCACCTTTTAATATAAAAAGAAAGATATGGCAAAAGTTTATGAATTTCTAGCCAATGGTTTCGAGGAAATAGAAGGTATGGCTCCTGTCGACATTCTGCGTCGCGGCGGTATCGATATAAAGACGGTGAGTGTCACCGGAAGTGAATTTGTGGAGACATCGCATGGCGTGACAGTGAAGGCTGATATGCTGTTTGAAGATGCTGACCTGAGTGATGCCGACCTACTAATGTTACCGGGCGGTATGCCGGGTTCGAAAAACCTGAATGCACATGAAGGTGTAAAGAAGGCTATCATGAATCAGTATGCCAAAGACAAAAGGATAGCAGCTATATGTGCCGCACCGATGGTATTAGGCGGACTGGGACTGCTCAAAGCCAAGCGGGCGACTTGTTCCCCCGGATTTGAAGTTTATATGGACGGGGCAATCTATACACATGAGTTGTATACGATAGATGGTCATATCATCACGGGCGAGGGACCGGCGGCTACACTGCCTTATGCTTATGCGATACTTGAAATGTTCGTAGGTAAGACAGCTTCGGAGGACTTGCAGAAAAAGATGCAGTTTGCTCACCTGATAGGTAAAGAATAAGGATATGGACTATATCATCATCGTGGCGGGAGGAAAAGGTCTGCGTATGGGAGGCGATATCCCGAAACAGTTTTTGCCTATCGGCGGTAAACCGATACTGATGCACACCATTGAACGGTTTCGTGAATATGATGCTGCATTACAGATTATATTGGTTTTACCCGCTTCGCAACATGATTATTGGTTCGAACTCTGCAAAAAGCATCATTTCAATATCGAATACCGTATAACAGACGGTGGTGAAACTCGTTTTGCTTCTGTAAAAAACGGACTCGGACTAGTTCCTGACGACGAGAATGGAATCGTCGGGGTACACGACGGCGTAAGACCGTTTGTCTCAGTGGATGTAATCAGGAACTGCTATGACAAGGCACGTACGGATGAAGCGGTGATTCCTGTAACACCTATCATCGAAACCGTAAGACATCTTATTTCTGACCGGAAGGATGACAGTAAGACCGTGGCACGGAGTGAATACAGACTAGTGCAGACACCGCAGACTTTCGATATCCAACTTCTGAAAAAGGCTTATAACCAAGACTACCGTGATGACTTTACTGATGATGCTTCTGTTGTGGAGCATCTCGGTCATCAGATAACCCTCGTCGACGGTAACAGGGAAAACATCAAGATCACCACACCTTTAGATATGGCCATAGCGGAAGCTCTGCTTCAAAAGGAATGTTAGACGTACTCGCACAAGACATACAATATCTGCCCGGTGTAGGACCAAGCAGAAAGAAGATACTGAACGACGAACTCGGTATCCATACTTTCGGTGACTTGCTCGAATACTATCCGTACAAATATGTAGACCGCAGTAAGGTTTACAGAATCAGCGAACTGTCGGGAGAGATGCCCTTCGTGCAGATATGTGGAAAGATACTGAGTTTTGAGACTTTCAGCATGGGGCCACGGAAGCAAAGACTCGTGGCTCATTTCTCCGACGGACAAGGCATAGCCGACCTGGTTTGGTTTCAGGGGGCGAAATATATCATCAAACAATACAATACGGATACGGAATATATCGTATTCGGAAAACCATCCGTTTTCAACGGACGCATCAATATCGCTCATCCGGATATAGACGCGGCTTCGGAACTGCGACTGGACGACATGGGACTTCAACCTTATTATTCTCTAACAGAGAAGATGAAGAAACATGGTTTTACGAGTCGTGCCATCGAAAAGCTGACGAAAAGTATGCTTGCCCGCATACAACAGACGATTACCGAAACGTTGCCACCGTTTATTACAGAACGACTTCATCTTGTGTCAAGAGACAAAGCCTTTCGGGATATCCACTATCCGAAGACACCGCAGGATCTGCAAAGAGCCAGAATGCGCCTAAAATTTGAAGAGTTGTTTTATGTGCAACTGAATATTCTACGTTATGCGAGCGATCACCGCCGCAAATACAGAGGTTATATTTTCGAGCATGTAGGTGACAAATTCAACCATTTCTATCATGAGAACCTTCCTTTCCCTCTAACCGGTGCCCAAAAACGGGTAATGCATGAGATTCGTGCCGACATGGGTAGTGGCAGACAGATGAACAGACTGCTGCAGGGAGATGTGGGCAGCGGTAAGACACTTGTCGCACTGATGTCTATGCTGATAGCTATAGACAACGGATACCAGACTTGTATCATGGCTCCTACCGAAATACTTGCCGAGCAACATTTTGCAACGATAAAAGAGTTTCTGATAAACATGGACGTGCATGTAGAACTGCTGACGGGTATTGTGAAAGGCAAACGCCGTGAAGCAGTAATGAAAGGCCTCCTTGACGGCAGTGTAGATATACTGATAGGAACACACGCTGTCATAGAAGATACGGTACAATTTGCACGCCTGGGGTTTGTCGTCGTGGACGAACAACATAGATTCGGAGTGGCTCAACGGGCGAAACTGTGGAGCAAGAGTGAGAATCCACCCCACGTACTGGTCATGACAGCGACTCCGATACCAAGAACACTGGCAATGACACTGTACGGCGATCTGGACGTAAGTGTGATAGACGAACTGCCTCCCGGCAGAAAACCGATAGAGACCACACATCTATACGACAATCAGATGACAAGTCTGTATAACGGTATCAGAAAACAAGTCAATGAGGGCAGACAGATTTACATTGTATTCCCGCTGATCAAAGAAAGCGAAAAGAGCGATCTGAGAAATCTTGAAAATGGATTCGAAACATTGAGGGATGCATTCCCCGAATTTCATCTCAGCAAGGTTCATGGCAAAATGAAACCGAAAGAAAAAGAAGAAGAAATGCAAATGTTTGTTAAAGGATTGACAAATATTCTTGTTGCCACCACCGTCATAGAAGTAGGGGTAAATGTACCTAACGCATCGGTCATGATTATACTCAATGCGGAGCGATTCGGACTGTCGCAATTGCATCAACTCAGGGGGCGTGTAGGAAGAGGTGCCGACCAAAGTTATTGCATACTCGTCACCAGTTACAAACTGAGTAACGAGACTCGTAAGCGAATAGATATCATGTGTGATACCAATGATGGATTCGAGATAGCCGAAGCCGACCTGAAACTTAGAGGGCCAGGGGATTTGGAAGGGACACAGCAAAGTGGTGTAGCTTTTGATTTGAAGATAGCAGACATAGCCAGAGATGGACAGATCGTGCAGTTGGCCAGGGACGAAGCGCAGAAGATTATCGACAACGATCCACTATGTCAGAAAAGTGAATATTCGATGCTTTGGAATCGACTTTCAATGCTTCGCAAAACCAATATAAACTGGTCTGCAATTTCTTGAAATTGACATCTTTAACTTTCATTCTCGAGTGTTAAAGTCACAATAAAAACTGTTAACGCAGACAAGATTTCGTAATATTTTCGTTATATTTGCAAAGTCTTTTGGTTAACTCTTGATATATTCTATTCAAATACCGCATCATTGTGAAATATATGTGTGTAGGTTTTCACCGAAGACATGTAAAACAAACGATTATGATTTTAAAGAAATTAAGAACCTTTGCAATTATCTCATTAATGTCTCTTTCGGCCATACCAGTCGTTGGGCAGGATCTTTTGGCGCGCCAAGCACCAGTAGACAGAAGGATGATGGCAGTAGATACATTCCAATTAAGAAAACTCATATCTAAAGAACAGGCTCAGTCCCCTTCCTCAGACTTATATGAAGATTTCAGTAACAAATATGCACATCATGAAACAGCATTGCCTGATTCATTCAGAATCAGTCTGCGCGATTTCTGTATGCCGACACCTAGCCGCGTCGTAACATCCAACTTCGGTTCAAGATGGGGACGTATGCATAAGGGACTTGACATTAAGGTATATATAGGTGACACGATACGTGCAGCATTTAGTGGAAAAGTTCGCGTTGTAAGATATGAAGGTGGTGGTTATGGAAACTATATCGTTATCCGTCATCCTAATGGACTTGAGACTATTTACGGACATCTTTCAAAGCAATTGGTAGAAGAAGATGAGGAAGTGAAAGCAGGTGAACCTATCGGACTAGGTGGCAACACAGGAAGGAGTACCGGTTCTCATTTGCATTTTGAGACCCGTCTATGCGGTGTAGCTCTTAACCCGGCACTTATGTTTGACTTCCGTAATCAGGATGTGACAAACGATTATTATACTTTCCGTAAAAGTTCTTATGACAGAGAATCGCTTGCAGCTACCAAAGCTAACGGTAAAATCGGAAATGGCGGATATTCTAAAGAAGAGGTTGTCGGTACACCGACAACAGGAGAACCGATGGAAAGTGGATTTGTTCGCTATCATAAAGTTAAATCAGGAGAAACGTTATACACGATCGCTCGCAAACGTGGCGTATCTGTTGAAACGATTTGCGACCTCAACCACTTAGGAAAAGAAGTTCGCTTACGTCCTGGTCAGATTATCAGATACTCTTAATACAAGATATAACATAAAAGAGGCGCATCTTACGGTGCGCCTCTTTTGTATACTATAAAGTGATTCTATTTTTTTGCCTGATCACATGCCTTCTTGCACATACATGGCTTTCCACCTTTTTTAGCCATTTTACCATTCTTGGCACATCCCTTGCATTTACATCCTGGTGCGCACTTACCCTTGCAATCCTTGCCAGCTACAGCCATCTTGCAATCTTTCTTCGCTTTATCACCTGGTTTCTGGCAGCATTCCTTTTTATCTGCCTTCTTATTACACTGAGCATTGGCCACTGTACCATAACTTACGGCAGCCAGAAATAATACTGCGCTAAAAATTACTTTTTTCATAACTTTATTAATTTATTAGTTAATACTAAAATATCTGCGGCAAAAATACACATATTGTAAATATGTTCGCAAAAAATTTAGTTATTAAAATATAATAGAATATTAATGTTTGAAAATAGCACGGACGGCAAACCATAAATGCATAAGCATTGTGTCCGTTTGTCCATAATGTCTGACCATGATATGATATCTTTCTTTTAATGACGCTTTATGATATTTTGTGGACATACCCTCTTGCATGTAGTTGACTATCGTAGCATGTACATTTTTGAGAAGAAGGCTACGTTTTTCCGCTTCTTTCATGATTCTGATACACCAGTCAACATCTGCCGAATATCTATATTTCTTATCATATTCCACCTGTTTGGCGATATCTGTCCTGGCATAAAAAGCCTGATGACAGACCAGCATACCATTGCGGAATGAACGCCACGTGAGTTGTTCGGGCGGAGAGAGACGGCGACGGAACAAATAAGACCCATCTCCATCTACGACATTAGTATCTCCATATATGACAGCAGGCAACGGCAATTTTGAGGCCTGTATGTCATCCAACTCCGCATTGGCGATAATCGTATCAACCGTGTCACCAAAAGGTAAACTGTCGCCCGAATTAAGGAAACATACATAATCGCCTGATGCCATTTCCAATCCTTTGTTCATCGCATCATACAACCCATTATCAGGTTCGGACAATATACGGACCTCATGCCCATTGCCTGAAGCATAAGAACGTTCTGAATAATCTTTAGCCAATGCCAACGTGTTATCCGTGGAAGCGCCGTCAATAATAATATGTTCTATATGAGGATAGCTCTGCATCAATATACTGTTAGCCGTATGATTAAAGTATTTCTCCGCATTGTAAGTAACCGTGATAAAAGTAAATCTAATCATATTCTATAATTTTTAAATGCCAATACTTCATTATAAATTTCTAAATAGTTCATAGCCACAATACGTTGTGAATAAAATGTAGTTACCTTTTTTATTGAATTTAGTTTTAAGGCATCATAGTCAGCCTCATTCAATATCCAATTGATACCAGTAGCCAGATCTTTCGTGTCTCCTGTTTTTGCTATATAACCATTGCTCCTATGATTTATCATCTCTGGAATACCGCCGACATTAAAACCGACACATGGGACTCCACATGACATTGCTTCCATAATGGTATTAGGAAGATTGTCCTCTAATGACGGTAATACGAAAACATCTGCGCTATTATATACACTTATGATTTTCTTCTCATCCGTTATATATCCCAATGGATATGTTTTTATAGACAATTCGCTGATAATATCTTCAGAATGCCCTCCTAAAACAGCAACACACGTATGCACAGCAAACTCAGGATTCTTATCTGCCAGAATATTCAAAGCATCTATAAAATATTTCACGCCTTTTCTTTCATCTGTTACTTTCTGAGAAACGAACAGAATAACTTTCTTATCCAGAGGAAGTCCGGTTCTTCTTTTCGACTCTGTCTTATCTACAGGATGATACAAATTGGAATTAATAGGATTCGGTATGTTCGTTATCTTCTTGTCTGCCAGCAGCGCACTTTTCCTTGCTTCGCCACACAACCATTTGCTACAAGCCACAAAGAATATGTCTGCATTATTGTACAACTTTTGTTTTTTCTTAAATATCTTTGTCGACAAATCATGGGCGGCACCGCTGTCCGGCAGATACTTGCAATGATGGCACTGCGACTGATATGCCTTACAGTCGTGTGCGTAATGACATATACCCGTAGCCGACCAAAGATCATGCATTGTCCAAACCACCGGTTTACCACTCTTGATAATATTGTTTATACTCCTTAGCGAAAGAAATCCTTGATTAACCCAATTCAAGTGTATAACATCGGCTTCCTTAAATTCACGCAGACCAGTTATATCAAAACCGGAATTGGCTATATCGACCTGGAACAAATTGTCTTTTGAGAAATGCAAATGTATAAAGATAACAAGGCGCTCCCATATAAAATACCATTTTTTAAGGATGTGATGTCTGATACCTACAACTGTGATCCGGTTGGTATCCTTATCCCTTACAAGCATTTTCGCCTTAACCCCATTGTTATTAAGAGCCTCCACAAGTCTATTGGCAGCAACTGCCGCACCACCTGTTTTCTCGCTTGTATTTACTATAAGCACTCTCATTTTCGCTATCTTTATAATACGGAGCAAAGGTAATGGAAAATTTTGATTATTCGAAGGGATTGAAAATAAAAAAAGAAACTTTTCTCTGTTATCGCACACAATATATTGATTTAGGTCAAGAAAAACGGATTTTTATGTTATAAAACACATTTATACTTGTTTGGTATTGAAAATCATCCTACCTTTGCATCGTCAAAAGGTTAATAGATTGTTTAGGTTAGTAGTTATATTTAAGATTCAGGTTTTTAGTTATTTGATTAAGGTAAATGTAGAAAGATGAATGAAGGATAACAAGGCAACCGCGAGGTTCCCTTTGATTTTGAAAAGATTTGTTTTAAAATAAATAATGCGTTACAGACCGAATGGTTAGTAACGCATTATTGTTTTATTATACGATGTTGTTTAGAATCCTATTTGGAACTGTGTAATCCAAGCACTTGTAGGACTGCCCGTCAGTGGCATATTACGTTGAAATTGACTTAGAATACGGCAACGTTTATAAATCCAATATTGGAATCCTGCCATATATGAATGGACCTCACTTGAACCCAAATCATTGTTTTTCTTCAAATAGTCATAGTCGGCCACAATATCGAATTTAGGCAGAACATGAGCTTCAAAATCAGCGTAATAACCCGTACTATGGATTCCGCCGTCATTACCCACCATAAATTCGCTACGGGCATACAATGGTTTAGTTTTGATTTCTGTACCTATCGCCCAGCGGGTACGTTTGTAATTATCCCCTGTTACAAAAGCTCCGTAAGGACTATCTGATTCAGCATGTCCAGTTCCTAATAAGAAAGACGTAGACAGCATGACACCTTGCCAAGGCGTGACGTTCAGCATACCTATGACATCCTTTTGGGTGTTATTCTCTTTTTTGTTCATACCTGGACCGTTGAACACGCCGATACTATAGTTGATCAGTTTCCATGTCTTGTAATTAACGACATCACCTGTAAACATGATACCGGCATCACGACCTACATGGTTTCCCTGACAAGGATCTGTTGCTATACCCGCCATATACAATACACTGTTGTTATAACTGATATTATTAAGGATTGTAGGAGAAATGATACTTTCCAACGTGAACGGTTGTTTATACTGTCCTATTCGGACCTTCAATGCCGGTGAGAAAGCATATTCTGCATAATACTCGTGAAGTTCACTTTTTACCGCATCATACATGATAAAGAAACTCAACTTTTTAGTCAACTCACCCTTTGCCATCAATATAATACGTGTTATATCAAGAGCATTTGTCGTTACACCGGCAGTATTCTTCAACGTATAACCGGTCTGGGCATATCCCCATAACGTCAGTTTACTAGGACCAATGATAATATTAAGAGGCTGCACTGGTTTTTCACCGTCAACAGCCCTTTGAGCCTTTAACTCTTTATCAGATGTCGTACTAGTTGTTAATTTAACCTCTATCGTCTTTTCTTTACCGACAGAGTCATTCGCCACTTCATTTTCTGCAGCGGCATTGATTGAAAACAGGCAGGCTAGTATTAGCCCAAAATTTTTTAAATTCATGGTTCTTACATAGTTTTTTGATGTTTTCGGTACAAATTTAATATTTTTTCAACGATTTAATATCATTTTCCTACTTTTTTTGTATTTTTGCATCGAAATAATAACTAAATCAAAAACTATAGAAACAATTAATTAAAATGTTTGGTATTAAAGACCCTATGATTTGGCTACCATATCTCATGATTGTAGCCTGTGTTATTTTTTCAGCCTGGTACGGGCTAAAGTATTGGAACAAAGATGACAAAAAAGACGGGGAGGGCGAAGCATGAATACTTTCACTCTCGGACTTATTGTATTAGTCTATCTTCTTTCTCTCGCCTATCTCGGATGGTTAGGTTATCGTAAGACTTCTTCCGCTTCTGATTATCTGATCGGTGGTGGCGAGATGAACCCTATCGTGATGGCTCTCTCTTATGGAGCCACGTTTATCTCAGCATCGGCTATTGTCGGTTTTGGCGGTGTAGCAGCTGCATTTGGTATGGGTATACAGTGGTTATGTATGCTCAACATGCTTGTAGGTGTCATCATTGCTTTTATCTTCTTCGGACTCCGTACCCGTCGTATGGGTGCAAAGATGGGTGTAAGCACTTTCCCTCAATTTTTAGGTAAATACTACAAAAGTCGAGGTGTGCAAGTTTTTACAGCTGCAGTGATTTTCATTGCCATGCCTGTATATGCAGCAGTTGTCATGAAAGGTGGTGCTGTGTTTATTGAACAGATATTCAATGTTGATTATAATATATCACTGCTTATCTTTACACTGGTTATTGCCGCTTATGTCATTGCCGGAGGTATCAAAGGTGTGATGTATACGGATGCATTACAAGCATGCATCATGTTTATATGCACGGCTTTCCTTCTCTATTATCTATATGCATACGTATTGCACATGGGTGTAACTGAGGCGAATGAACAACTGGGGAATCTTGCCTCACATGTTCCGGAGAAATTTAAGGCACTCGGACATCAGGGATGGACGATGATGCCTGTCGCAGGTTCTCCACAGTGGTATACACTTGTCACCTCTCTTATTCTTGGCGTTGGCATAGGTTGTCTTGCCCAACCGCAACTTGTGGTCCGTTTTATGACAGTCAAGAGTAGTAAGGAACTAAAACGTGGTGTTTTTATCGGATGTCTGTTTATTGCAATTACTGTAGGTTCTGTATATCATGCCGGAGCGCTCAGTAATCTATTCTTTATGAAGACTGACGGGGCTGTAGCGACTGATGTTGTTAAGGACATAGACAAGATTATACCTTTGTTCATCAACAAGGCTATGCCTGCCTGGTTCTCTGCGTTATTTATGCTTTGCATCTTATCGGCTAGCATGAGTACACTGAGTTCGCAGTTTCATACGATGGGTTCCGCCCTTGGCTCAGATATCGTAGGCGCATATCGCCAGAACGGCAGCAAGCATTCGCGTATCATCCGCTTAGGTGTACTTATTTCCATTATCGTAAGTTATGTGATATGCTATATGTTACCTGAGGATATTATTGCCCGCGGAACCAGTCTGTTTATGGGTCTATGTGCAGTTGCATTCCTCCCTACATATTTCTGTGCCCTATACTGGAAACGAGTTACACGTCGCGGTGCGATTGCCAGTCTGATTACAGGTACAGTGGCTATGCTCTTCTGTCTGGTCTTCATACATGAGAAGGAAAGTTCGGCTTTCGGTATATGTAATGCCATATTCGGACGGGATGCAATGATAGATAAATATCCGTTCCAATTGATAGACCCGATTCTATATGCTTTACCTCTGTCAATTATAGCAATCATTGTTGTATCTTTGATGGACAAGAAAGAAACAAAATAATCATATTGTACATAACAGAAAGAGCCTCTAGTCATTGATGTTTGACTAGAGGCTCTTTTCTGTTACATGGCAGGTAACTTTATTTTCTTATATGCTATTCTCTGTCTTCTCCATGTATATACAACATGCAGATAACCATCTTTACCTTGTATGACAGCCGGATAAGAATATTGACTTATCGGACTATCTTCCAACGTCATCAGGTGTTGCCAATGTATTCCATCTGATGATATGGCAAGACTGACAGGTGTACGGACACCTTTCGGTGTACCTGGTAATGCCGCGAAATCATTATATACCAAGATGTGTCTCCCGTCCTTGAGTGTTACAGCATCAGTTCCCGAATTATTATTGGGAAGATCTGTCAATACCACTTTACTCCACGTATCACCATGATCATCGCTATACGAAGTGGCCAACCTGCCATTACGTGTACGACACAACACCTGCAAACGACCATTTTTCAATTTAATGATTGATGGTTGGATACAAAGTATCGGACTTCTTTTTCCATTTTTCTTCAACATCTCACTTGTAGGATATTCGTCATTGGCATCAATCGGACCAACATATTTCCATAATTTTGTTTGAATATTATATATCTCAAAATGTATTTTCCATCCATCTTTCTCCGTACTTGACGGACAAATCAGTCGGTCACCGACCAGTTCCGGTTTATTCTTTATGGGTCCCAAGAAACCTTTTGGTAATGCTTGGCGTTCGCTCCATGTTTTTCCTCCATCATCGGATGTCACGAACCAACCAGTCCAATCGGGCACGTCTTTGCCTATCTTGAAAAAAAGCGTCAGTTTTCCGTCAGGCATTAGGTATAAAACGGGATTCCAACATGCTTTCCTCTTTAATTCAGAACAGGAATCTGTAGGCAGGGATACTGTTTTCGATGCTTTTCCATGATGAAATTCAGCTAAGACCGGACCGGCACTGGCATCTGTTGTCTCTTTTGTTATACCAGCCCGCTCAGCATCCTTCGTCCCGAGTCGGAACACACCATCCGCTACCAATTGCGGTTTAGTCCATTCTGTAGACCCTTTCGGTTTACGGCATACCCATATACAAACATCAGGATTACGTTCTTTGGTTCCCCCGAAGAAAGAAGATACAAGGTCGCCATTATCCATTTGCGCGATAGTAGAGGCATGACATTCCGGAAAACTTGTTTTATCATATAGGAACTGATCTTCAACAATCTCTTTATGACGAGTCGGAATATCCACACTATAATGGTATTTTCCGGAACCTGTTGTAACAACTTTACCGTCAGGAAGGTAAACATCCGCTGTCGTATTTGCCGGTATTTCTATATTCCAGTCAAGATGTGTCAATGTCTTATGCCACTTACTTGAAATTCTGCCATAAGGTGAAATATAACTGGCGTCTATATCATTTGCATCTTCTATTTCAAATGACGGTTTTAACATGATATGTTCATACGCGTGACAACCATCCGCATTACGTATACCACCCAGATACTGATAACACCATGTAAGCAGGTCACCGAGAAGCATCACATGATTACCGCTGTTCATCTCCGGATTCGCTTTGTCTCCATTCCATAGTTCCCAGATGGTTGTAGCTCCCTGCTCTGCCATATATCCCCATGACGGATAAGTCTTGTTTGTTGCCAGAAGATAGGCTACATCCGCGAAACCGTGATCAGACAATTGTCTTAATAACCATTGTACCCCTATAACGCCACAAGAGATGTGACCACTGTTCAATGTTATGATGTTGGCAACAATATTCTTAACGACATCCGCTTTACAACTATCCGGTACGATTCCGAAAGCAAGAGGTAGAAGGTTGGCAGTAACTGTATTATTGCCATAAAATATGCTGTCTGGATATAATGGATGCCCAGGTACCGGAGATGTATGTCTCTTGATTGTAAAGAACTTACGATTGAAAGCATCTGTCATATCAGTCTTCATCGCATCCCATTTTGCGGCGTCATCATTGAGTCCTTGCATTGAAGCGAACTTCTTCATCAGTTGTAACACTCTAATGGTATATGCCGTGGATATCAATGAGCCATTTGTTTGGCGGGTACTATCCTTACTGTGTATCAGTTCTAACTTTTCGGGCGGCACGCACCAGTCACCATACTTATCCCTTGTCACGATACCGTCTTTCATATACTCATCTGTGATATGAAGCAACCATTTCCTGATATAAGGATAACTGTTCACGACCACTTCACTGTTACCAAACTGTGTATATAACATATCACATGTAAAAGGAAGGGCAGCCGGCCACGTTACATTATCCGTATAGTAATTCCAAAATGCAGGCGCAACATCCGGGATACATCCGTCTTCTCTCTGAGCCTCACATATATCACGCATCCATTTTGTATACAGAGTCTCGTTGTCAAACAGATAACTTTCTCCTAAAGACCCCATGGTACGGTCGCCCAACCAGGGTTGGCGCTCATTACGTTGCGGACAATCTGTGGGCATCCCCTTATAATTACTCATTATACCCCAATAGGCATTGTTATATACTTGATTAAGAATCGTATCACTGCATGAGAAATGGCCAATGGTCTGCATCTCATCGCTTATTACTTCTGCAGACAAATCAGCAGACTGGATATGACCCATACCTGTTACCTCAACATATCTAAATCCATGATACACAAAGCGGGGAGCCCATTGCCGTCCATTCTCTTTTCCGTTGCATACATATATGTCAGTAGACTGTGCATCACGGAGATTGTCCGTATATAGATGTCCATCCTTCGTCAGTTTCTCTGCAAATCTAATACGAATCGTATCACCGGCATTGCCATGTATTCTCAGACGTACCCAACCGGATAGATTCTGTCCGAAATCCACGATCTGTCCTGTTATGGTTTGAGGATTCACTGTCTTAACAATATGCATATTAGGTGTCATTGCTCCCTTCAATGTTCCTGTCGGTACACTGACACGTTCTGCGTTCAGCCATTTACTATCATCATAGCCCACATTACACCAACCTGGAATTTCTTTCCTCGCATCGTAGGTTTCACCATCATATTCATTATTAGAACGTATCGGACCGTTTGAAGTCAACTTCCATGACTCATCCGAGGATATAACTTGATGGGTCCCGTCTGTGAAATCGATAATGATATTCATTCTGCACTTAGGGAAACCGAATGTCGTATTTTTATATGGCTTATTCTGTCGTGGCGCAAAGAATCTGCCGTTACCAAGTATCACCCCCACGGCATTACCTTGTTGGTGAATCTGGGAAGTAATATCAAAGGTGTTGTATATTATGGTCTTACGATAATCAGTAGGCGAAGGTGCCAAGACCTGATTTCCTATTTTCTCTCCGTTGATGTATAATTCATATAGTCCTAAACCTGCAATATATGCCGTCGCTTGTTTTATCTTTTTCTCAACAGAGAAATCCTTACGTAAGTATCTCGCACTTAATCTGCTATGTAATACAGAGGCACTGTCACCTGACATGAGTTTGTCCAGACCTACCCATCTGCCAGACCATCTTGTTTCACCAGTAAGTCCGATACTGCACATCGCTACCTTACTCCATTCACTTTCACCAACATTGGTAAAGACACGTACCCGCCAATATACACGTAGATTGCTCGACAAACTTCTGCCTGCATATTTCACCCGAACAGACTCTCGTGAAATGACTTTACCTGTATTCCACAGGTCAGCCTTTTCTTCCGTAAGTAGTGTTGGCGAAGTTGCTGCAATAATCTGATAACCTTGTTGGATGACATGATTCTGGTCAGACTCGATGAACCAACTCATCCGGGGGGTCTCTGTATCCAGTCCCATGGGATTCACCATTTGTTCCGTCCTCAGATTTGTAATAGAGACCTTGTTGGCTGCCTGTAATGACAGGGCCGCAAACAAAAACAGGAAAAGAGTAATGGCACAATATGATGTGCGACTGTGTATATAAGTATGTTCGTTCATTTATATTGTCATTCGTTTAAGTCCCAGGCATTACCAGTTGACAATTGTCCTGTTATTACTTTCTGATCCTTTGTCATATAATTCTTTGTATTATCTACTGCTATCAGTACGAAATCGGCAGAACCGTCAGGATATTGAGAACTGATATGGAAAGTCTGTATCTTATTGTCAAATTCACCTAAATAAGTGAAGTCTCCATTCTTGGTGTTATAGGTCCATACATTCTTTTTCTTTCCTGAAATCTTACAAAGATCCAGTTTCATAGTCCGCCCTGTATAATTATATACAAGCATATAATCATTGCCGCGCGTAGCTATCAGTCGGTCGTATTTTACTCCGTTTTCCAATATAATGCTTTGATCCGGTACACGGTCGAAGTAAGGGAACGTAAGCATTAAATTCTTGAGATATTTCATTTGATTATAGCCCGGGGATTGAAGGGCTTGAAACCACGTTTTCATATTATCCTCCTTATCGTAAGCGGCAAGATATCCAGGTCTGTAGAACTGCATAATTGCATTATGACCGTACGTATGTCCGCACGAACCGGCAAAAACCGACCAATACGCATACCGGCGTACATCTTTAGCCTGCCAATGCGGTTCTTTTACGTCATGCAATCCTTGTGGGATATCCTCATATATCGGTTCATCATCAAGCACAGGCTTGATAGGTTTATACTTCCATGTCGAGTCTACATACTGCCAATTATCTTCCTCCGTATTGTCGGGTATGGAATAATCTTTGTTACCCATGCGTTGACCATATCTGCGGTGACCGCTCTGAAACATATTAAAATCCAGCCAATTGCGGTCATTAAACCATTTAGCAGACGTATATCTGCCACGTGGATGATAAGTCATCAGATGATTTTTATCTATACTTTTAATGGTATTGGCAAGAGCATCCCACACCTCGGTGTGTATATTCCCCTGTATATCACCGCCCATAATCCATATAATGTTAGGTTTATCCTTATATCTTTCCGCCAGGAAACGGCCGTAAGCCTTTGCCTGTTCCTCGTTTATTTTTCCCGACTTGACAAGTCCACCCCATATACAAACCATCCCGACATAGATTCCGTTCTCTGCCGCCTGATCTATCATATAGTCCAAATGATCCCAATATCCATATACACCTTTTTGATTGATTGCATCAAAATTGAATCCGTCGATCAGTGACATCTGACCATATATATTGAAAGAAGGCACACCATTCATCACCTGCACCTGCACCATATTATATCCGGCGTCCCTGCAAGTTTGCAAATAGTAGGCAGCCTCATCCCTATTCAGACGTTCGGGCATCAACCAGGCCGTCTCACCTTGCCAAAAGAAAGGTGTTCCGTTTTCAAACATCAGGAACCGATGATTCTCCGATACCACCAACTTTCCATTTTTCCATGGTTTATCCCATCCCGACATATTGACAACAATACTAAACAGGAATAAAAACAAAAGATACTTTTTCATGTATTCAAAAAACTAAAATATTTTTTTAATTTGTATTACTATTTCATTCTTAGTAGAGTCGCAAAGATACAAAAAAATGTCCCCGGATTATAATAAAACGGTAAAAACTATTTGATTTTTTATTATATTTGCAATTTACAGGTGATCCTGCTACCGTTTCATCCGACGTAAGCAATGACTATGCCCCTGTACCTGGCGCTTGTTTCTATATTCATGTAGGACAATAAAACAAAGGCGGGTTCATGCCGCAAATACAAAAAAAGCTGTACCTTTGCACCCGAATATGCAATATTTAGGTGAAATAATATCTTTGGGTGTAGCGTCTTCCTGGACTGTCACTGCACTTGCCAGTGAAGTGGCGAGCAAACGGTTGGGCGTGTTTACCCTCAACGTATGGCGAATGGCACTTGCATTGCTGTTCACCGGTATCGGCATGTGGTACCTTACTGGCGATTTCCTCCCTGTTCACGCAAGTGCAAGAGCATGGTTATGGCTGGCTATGTCAGGACTGGTAGGCTACGCTTTCGGCGACTACTGTCTGTTCAGAAGTTATCTGTCGATAGGTTCACGCTACGGGCAGTTGTTTATGACCCTTGCCCCGATGGCAGCAGCCTTTATGGCATGGTTCACACTCGGTCAGCATCTCACTGTCAATAGTATCATAGCGATGACTGTCACTTTGCTTGGCATCGCTATATCCGTACTAGGCAGGGGCGAAGGCAAAAAGATTGCCCTCAAGTTACCCCTTGGAGGTGTCCTGTTTGGTATCGGAGCCGGATTGGGACAAGGTACAGGACTTGTGCTTAGTAAGATCGGTCTTGATTATTACATGCGTGACGTACCTTCCGATATATTGCCGCATATCATCCATTATTTACCTTTCAGCGCCAATATGATTCGTTGCCTGACTGGATTGGTGGCCTTCATAGCAATTATGTGGATACATCAGGGATTCGGACGGTTTCGGGAAAGTCTGCACGATGGCAAGGGATTTGGTATGATGCTTATCGCTGTCATTTTCGGTCCGTTTCTTGGAGTAGGATTCTCGTTGATGGCGGTACAATACACTGCCGCCGGAATAGCCAGTACACTGATGGCCATCACCCCCATACTGATTATCATTCCTTCTCATTACCTATTCGGACAAACCATTACGTTTAAAGGTCTTTTCGGTGCGGTGATATCTGTATTGGGAGTATCACTGTTCTTTTTACTCTAACGATTCCAGACATCACCCATCAGTACAGCGCCTCCAAAAGACAGCGCCTGCAATAAAGGCATACGTTCTCTTGTAATTCCACCCAAAGCAAAAACTTTTTCGTCTATGACATGCCCCATTGCCGCCTGACGTAACACTTCGAGCGGAAAGGCAGAACGATATCCTATTTTTGAAATACTGTCAAATATCGGACTGAGAAAGACATAGTCCATTTCCTGTTTTTTCTTTATCACCTCATCCAGAGTATGGCATGAGCAACTGATACTTCCATAAGAGCCAGCAGGTATATAATGATGCCTCCTGTTCAGATGAATACCCATTAACTGATACTCATCACACAGTTCATAGTAATCGTGTATCACTAATTTATCATGATAACACTTCGGTATGGCATCAAGCAAACGGCGATATTCGTCTATCCCATAAGTGGGACGTCGGATATGCACAGCGAAGATACCCTCATCAAGCAAACGGCAGACTGTATCGACCTCTCCCGGAATCGGTTCGGGAGAGGTAATAATGATTTGTTTCATTTCTTTAAACGAGCTATAATCAAGTCAGCGACCTTTTTGCCAGACATCAGCATACCACCAAAGATGGGTCCCATACGTGGAGTTCCGGATACAGCTGAAGCTGCCATGCCACAGACATAAAGTCCAGGAAATATTTCTTTGGTTCCCTTTACGACCTGGTCTTCACCTGCTATAACGTCAAGAGAACGTTCCCCTATCACTTTGCCCGTCTCCGTTGCCAGTTCTATACCGTTCTTGCGGGCCACGGTTTTACACATCTCACTATCATGTCCGGTGCCATCTATTACAAACTTTGCCATAATATTCAATGGATCAACATGCAGACCTTCCCGCAATACAGGTGTCCAGTTGACTACGACGCCTCTCACTTCATTGTTTTTGAATACGACATCCTCGACCGAATAACAATTAAAGATTGTAGCTCCTGCATGCACAGCATGATATAATAAAGATGAGGTACTCTCTACAGAATCCATCACATACAGTTCATCGGTATAATGAGAATATTTGATATCGAAATCGTTCACAATATCAAGAGCTTCTTTCTGTATCACAATCTCGTTGAACATCATGGCACCACCCCACATACCACCACCAGGTGACAGTTTACGGTCAAACTGTGCCACTTTCAGTCCTGCTTTTGCCAAATAGTAAGCAGCAACAATACCTGATGGACCGCCACCCACAATAGCGACATCCAAATCTAAATTTTTCTCTAACTTTTCAAAATAGGTACTGATAATACCTTGGGAAACTTTTGTTTCAATCATTATTTATCTCCTTTTTTATTTATTGGATTAAACATTTATCTTTATCAAGAGTGTGACTGATTCGCATGGCACAGAAATTAGGACCACACATCGTACAATACTTGCCACCTACTTCGTTTGAGGTCTTGTAATATTCAAGAGCTCGTTCTGGATCTAAAGACAGGGCAAACTGATCTTTCCATCTGAAATCATAACGCGCCTTACTCAATGCATTGTCACGGATACAAGCACACGGATGTCCTTTCGCCAAATCGGCTGCATGAGCGGCTATCTTATATGATACGACTCCCTCACGAACATCATTCTTATCGGGCAGTGCCAGATGTTCTTTGGGGGTAACATAGCAAAGCATCGCCGTACCATACCAACCTATCTGGGCAGCACCTATGGCACTCGTTATATGATCGTAACCCGGTGCGATGTCTGTCACAAGTGGACCTAGGGTATAGAACGGTGCTTCATGGCATTTGTCCAACTGCCGTTCCATATTCTCGTGTATTTTGTTCATCGGTACATGTCCAGGACCTTCTATGAAAGCCTGAACATTCTTCGCCCACGCATGCTCGACCAATTCACCCATCGTATCAAGTTCGGCAAATTGCGCCTTGTCGTTGGCATCATGTATGCAACCGGGACGTAAACCATCTCCTAGCGATATTGCCACATCATACTTGGCCAATATATCGCATATATCATCAAAATGTTCGTACAAGAAACTCTCTTTATTATGCATTTGACACCATTTTGATATAATACTTCCGCCACGACTTACCATTCCTGTAAGACGTTCTAAGGCATAGTGAACATTCTTCAACCGAATACCGCAATGAATCGTAAAATAATCAACCCCCTGCTCGCACTGTTCTATCAATGTGTCACGGAATATTTCCCATGTCAGGTTTTCAGCTTTGCCGTCCACTTTCTCCAGAGCCTGATACATTGGCACCGTTCCCACCGGAACAGGACAGTTGCGCAATATCCACTCACGTGTCTCGTGAATATTCTTGCCTGTAGACAAATCCATCAACGTGTCTCCGCCCCATTTGCAGCTCCATACGGCCTTCTCCACCTCCTCGTCTATACTCGAAGAAGTAGCCGAATTACCTATATTCGTATTAATTTTCACTAAGAAATTACGCCCTATAATCATCGGTTCTGATTCGGGGTGATTCACATTGGCAGGTATCACGGCACGTCCCTGAGCCACCTCCTTACATACAAATTCAGGAGTGATATGCGTAGCGATGCCTAATTCGGAACAGTTCATGTTCTCACGTATCGCTACATATTCCATCTCCGGTGTTATGATACCTTTCTTTGCAAAACACATCTGTGTTATTTCTCCACCCTGCTTCGCTCTGCTCTTAATCCACGTTTCACGCAAACGCGGCAATCCTTTCTTTAAATCTATTTTTATATTACTATCACTGTATGCGCCACTGGTATCATAGATATATACTGGAGCATTCTCATGTATCACCTTTTCTCCGTTCTCCACTGTCACCGTAGGCGTAAGACTCACTTTCCGCATACCGACTTTGAGATCGGGATACAACTTACCCCGCATATATACCTTCTCTGAGTTGGGATAAGAGATTTTAATATTCTCATTCATTATTATATTGTTTATTGATCTATCCATCGTTTCATCTCTTCTGCAGGATTGTCGGTTTGAAGTATGCTGCCGCTTACCGCAATACCGTCTATACCAATCCCCATCAACGGTATAATATCGTCGTATCTGATTCCTCCTATCGCCACGATTGGAATATTGACACCCTGCTGCTTCATTTTCGACAATATATCCTTATATCCGTCTAAGCCTAATATGGGTGAGAGATTTTTCTTCGTCGTCGTAAAACGATAAGGACCACAGCCGATATAGTTGGCACCTTCTCGGTCATGCTCCATCACATCTTCAAAGGTGTTGGCAGTGGCGCCGATGATATATCCGTCACCTAATATGCGACGAGCCTCAGCAATCGACATATCATTTTTACCTAAATGCACACCATCTGCACCGATACTTTTAACCAGTTCCACATGGTCGTCAATAATAAAACGGGCATTATATTGTCGACAGAGTAACTGTATTTCTTTCGCTGCATGAATGATATCATCCATACACGCATCCTTCATTCTCAACTGTATCCATCTGCAACCGCCTTTTAGTGCAGACAGCGCCCCTTCGACATAGGAAAAGCGGTCGGTGGAATGGGTTATAAATTGTATCTTTCTCATCATTTCATAGATATTGTTTTTTGAATAAGGATTCAGGATCAAAAAAATGGTTCACCGGTCCATGTCCATCTCCTATTTTGACATCCTTGCCTTCGGAAAGAGCTTTGCTCATAAAAGATTTGGCACAGGCTACCGCTTCCGCCATCTGCATACCACGGGCAAGGAAAGCCGTTATGGCAGACGAAAGAGTACAACCCGTGCCATGTGTATTCATAGTTTCAATCGTTTTTTCAGTAAAGATATATTCCGAATCGGGTGATGAGGAGAAGTCGAACAGATAATCAATTTTATTATCGCCATCAAGATGTCCTCCTTTAATCAGTACCATAGGACATCCATACTTCGTTATACGTTGAGCAGCTATACGCACATCACTGCTACTTTTAATTTTCATACCCGAAAGCGTCTCCGCTTCTGGAATATTAGGAGTGACAAGAGAAGCTAAAGGTAGTAGCTCGTTGCGAAACACATGGAGCGCATTATTCTGCATTAAACTGTCGCCGCTGGAAGCTACCATAACAGGGTCTAAGACGACAGCGTTACACTTGTAATGAGAGATAGTCTCTACAATAGCACGTATTGTAGGAATATCGTTAACCATTCCTATCTTAATAGCCTGAGGACGTATATCACTAAGAACAGATCGTATCTGTTCCTTCACTAGAGATGGAGAGACAGCAGATACAGACTGTACTCCAAGTGTATTTTGTGCAGTGATAGCGGTAATGGCTGAAGCCGCATAGACGCCGAGTGCAGACATCGTCTTAAGGTCCGCCTGTATGCCGGCGCCTCCGCTGCAGTCAGATCCCGCTATTGTTAAGGCTGTAATATAAAACATTTGCCCTTCTTCAACATAAAAATGTAAAGAGGGGCAAATATTTATCAAAAATACGAATAGACAAAAGCGAACTTGATAAAAAGTTCTCTCCCTACGGCAGTACTAACTGCATCAGGTTCTACGGGTATAATCTCAGCCAACAGTTTGTCAGCACCCCTCTCCGGATTGCTCCGAATAATTTTGCGAGAGCAAAGGTAATTCGTTTTTTCGGAATTACAAAACAATTACAGGAAAAAATACAAAAGTATCACTACAACGATTATCGCCACAAAGGCAAGTGCTGTATATTCGCCATCCGGTTTATTACCTCTGCATGATGGTCTTTGAGGTTCATATTCTTCGTCTTCTTTCATCTTCTTTATTATATTAATATTCCACTTTATTTTTTTATTTTACACGTTTGCGATACTCGGAAGGTGACATGCCTGTATTCTTCTTAAACACACGGTTGAAATGGGGCACATCATTAAATCCGCTTTTATAGCAGCATTCTGCCACACTATTGTTGTCGTTCTCCAACAGATGGCATGCCGCCTTCAACCGCAGTTGGGTAAGACAGCCGAAAATGGTCTGTCCCGTAGCCTGTTTAAAGGCGATACAGAGAGAACTGCGGTTCATTCCCATATACTGGGCTATATCATCTATGCATATATTGCGCTGATAATTACAACTGATATATATCTTCGCTTTTTTCATCCTGTCTTCTATGGATACAGGAGTCGGGAATCGTCCGGCAATGACAAAGTTGCTGCTACGACTTATCTTGATCAGCAAACCGAGCAGTGTGTTGATACGTTCTTCGGGCGATTCATCCGCCATTCTGACAAGTGACGCACGAATATATTCAGATTCTCCTTTGGCAAACTTGATCGAAGTATCGAGTCCACTGTACCAATTCGCCAAAGCACTATATTCAGGGACGATTTCCGCCATTCCGCCTAACAAGTCGGGCGCAAACGTAACCGTTATATTTTCAATGTTACCATTCTTGTCCGTCTCGTTCGGGTTGAAAATCCACTGATGCGGCATCCCGGGTACTACCAGTACAACCTCTCCTTTGGTGAAGTCTTCTTCAGAATCACCTAATATACGACTGCCCCGACCAGTAATAATATAGGAAAGTTCCCATGAACTTTGCCGGTGCAGTCCTATCTGCTCGGATGGTTTGAGCACTACGTGGTCATAACTGATTGTATCTGTATTTGTCATACCTCTACTGTCTGATAACTTTTGAAAGCAAAGATACAACAATGATTTTAGATAATACGACAAATACGAAAGAAAATGTTCCACTATTTTTGCAGGCGGAATAAAAATCATACCCATGGACAAAAATAATATTTATCTTGCCTCGAAACCGCGTTACGAAATCCTGGATGGATTGCGTGGTGTAGCATCACTGCTCGTCGTAGCTTTCCATCTGTTCGAGACCTACTCGCACGGACCACTCACCCAAATCATCAACCACGGATATCTGGCTGTAGATTTCTTCTTCGTGCTCTCGGGTTTCGTTATCGGCTACGCCTACGATGACCGATGGGACAGGATGTCGACATGGAATTTCTTCAAGCGACGACTGGTTCGTCTGCATCCGATGGTCATCTTCGGTTCTCTGTTGGGACTGATGCTCTTCTATCTCGGCAGCAGTTCTGCTTTCCCTCTGATCGACAAGACACCATGGTGGACGGTGCTGCTCATCTTCTTATGGTGCTGCACGATGATACCTGTCGGTAAGGATTGTGATATCAGAGGATGGCAGGAAACCAACCCGCTCAACGGACCAACATGGTCGTTGCAATGGGAGTATCTCGCTAATATACTTTATGCTCTCTTTATCCGTCGCATGAACAAGTTCTGGCTTGCTGTGTGTGTATGTCTCTTTGCTGTACTTACAGTTAACATCACCATGAGTCTTGATCTTTTCGGGGTAGCAGGTCCCAACAAGATGTATTGCGTCATCGGTGGTTGGAGCACTGCGCCCGACCAACTTGTCATTGGCATCTCTCGTCTTCTTTATCCTTTCTTCATGGGACTGTTGCTCTCGCGCATGAACCATTTGATTAAGGTACGCGGAGGATTTTGGTGGTGTTCCCTGTTGATAGCCGTCATCATGGTTGTTCCTCGTATCGGAGGAAGTCAACAGATGTGGATGAACGGACTTTACGAAACGGTAGCGATCTTAATTCTCTTCCCTGTCATCGTCTCTATGGGTGCAGGCAGTCAGGTTACCGACAAGCGTTCGATGGCTGTATGCAAGTTTTTTGGTGAACTGTCTTACCCTCTGTATATCACCCACTATCCTTTTATCTACATACAGATAGCATGGGCGGCAGCCCACCCCGATGCCAGCACAAGTACGATTGTCATGGTCAGTGCAGGATTGTATATCATGTCGCTCTTTACGGCATACGCAGCCTTCAAACTCTACGACCTTCCTGTACGTGCATGGCTCAAAAAGAAACTGTTTGCCGCGACGGCAAAAGCATCCTGACAATCAAGACAAATAGCGATGAGAATAAATCATATAGCAATCAACTGTGCAGACATAGACCGTGTAAAGGATTTCTTCATCAGATATTTCGATGCCCGTGAAGGAAAGGAATATCACAATACGAAAACCGGTCTGCACAGTTGGATGCTTCTCTTCACAGAAGGGAGCACCAAGTTGGAACTGATGTCTTGGCATGATGTTTCGGAGGTCAACCACGACCGTCACCGACAGGGACTTACGCACCTGAGCATCAGTGTAGGCGACCGTCGACAGGTAGACGCAATAACAGCCCTGCTGGAAACCGACGGGTATAAACGTCTGGACGGTCCCCGCGTCACCGGAGACGGTTATTACGAAAGTTGTGTACTGGGCCCAGAAGAGTTGGAAGTCGAAATAACGGTATAAAGTTTCTTGGTTATACAACCCAAAAGATATCTTTGCAACCCGGTTGCAAAATATCCGTCGTATCTTTGCACCGAAAATTCAAAGCAAAGATAGATATGAACAAAAAATTGATTAGAATCATCGCATCTGCCGTGCTGCTTATAGGAGCTGTAACGGTAGAGCACACGATAAATCTGCCCGTATGGCAACTGTTATTGGTTTATCTCGTTCCTTATCTTCTGATAGGATATGATATTATAGGAGAAGCTATTGAAAGTATCATCCACGGTGAAGCCTTCAACGAAGATTTTCTGATGTGTATAGCCACTGTCGGAGCTTTATGTATAGGATTTCTGCCTCATTCAGACACTGAATTTCCAGAAGCAGTGTTCGTCATGCTGTTCTTCCAGGTCGGTGAACTTTTCGAGGACTATGCCGAAGACCGCAGTAGGAAGTCTATCGCTTCCCTGATGGATATTCGTCCTGACTCTGCCAACGTAGAACGTGATGGTGAAATCAAGGTGGTAGCGCCGGATACGGTAGCGGTAGGCGAGACTATCGTTATCCGACCGGGAGAAAAGATACCGATGGACGGTGTAGTGACAGAAGGCGTATCCAGTCTGAATACGGTTGCCCTCACGGGCGAAAGTATGCCACGTGATGTCAAGGCGGAAGACAATGTCATTTCTGGTTGTGTCAATATATCAGGACTTCTGAAGGTGAAGGTATCCAAGAGTTTCGGAGAGTCTACAGCCTCTAAGATTATCGAACTTGTAGAGAATGCAGGCGAAAACAAATCGAGCAGCGAGACATTCATAGCCAAGTTTGCTCACGTCTATACCCCTATTGTTGTTTTTGCCGCCGTCGCTCTGTCCATATTCCCCCCACTCTTCTCAGGCGATTTCGGTACGTCATTCCCTATATGGTTCAACCGCGCATTGACATTCTTGGTTGTATCCTGCCCTTGCGCGTTAGTCATTTCCGTTCCGCTCACGTTCTTCGGCGGTATCGGAGGAGCCAGCAGAAAAGGTATTCTGATCAAGGGAGGCAACTATATAGATACGCTCGCCAAAGTGGGCACTGTCGTATTCGACAAGACAGGAACGCTGACGAAAGGAGAATTTGAAGTCAATGCTGTTCACCCTGAAAAGGTGAGCGAACATCATCTGTTGCATATCGCTGCCCACGTAGAACGGTTTTCCACTCATCCGATAGCCGTCTCATTAAGGAATGCCTACCCCGACGAGGCCGACGACTGCACGGTAGAAGATGTTGAGGAAATCAGCGGTCATGGTATCCGCGCCTGCATCAACGGTGACATCGTATGCGTGGGAAATTCGAAGATGATGGACATGGTCGGAGCCAAATGGCATGCCTGCCATCGTGTCGGAACAATCATACATGTAGCAATCAACGGAGAGTATGCCGGACATATCGTTATCTCGGATATGATCAAGGACGACTCAAAGACGGCGATAGACCAACTGAAAGCTGTGGGCGTAGATAAGACGGTGATGCTTACCGGCGACAAAGAGGAGGTGGGCAGATACGTAGCTGAACAACTAGGACTCGACGAGTATCATACAGAACTGCTTCCCGCTGATAAAATAACGAATGTAGAACGGCTGTTGGGTGAATCGGCTGTTGGCAGGAGTCTTGCTTTCGTAGGCGATGGTCTCAACGATGCCCCCGTACTGGCACGCGCTGATGTAGGAATAGCGATGGGGGCGATGGGCTCGGATGCCGCTATCGAAGCCGCAGATGTAGTGCTGATGGACGATAAACCGTCGAAGATTGCCACCGCTATCAGAATAGCCCGCAATACCATCGGCATAGCCCGGCAGAACGTGATATTCGCCCTCGCTGTCAAGTTGGGTGTACTGATCCTTGCCGGTTTCGGGCTCGCTACCATGTGGATGGCTGTATTCGCCGATGTCGGTGTCACAGTGATAGCCGTACTCAATGCGATGAGGGCTCTGAAAGCATCAGATTGATCAGTCCGTCCGCAAGACCGATGTTGGGGACTATGATATCCTTTGCCTTTACACTCTTGGCTATCGAGAGGAATATCTCGGCGGCAGGCACTATGACGTCCGCCCTGTCCGACTTAAAACCATAAGTTTCCATCCTCTCTTCCACACTCATCCTGTTAAGTTGCGTATACAACTTCTCAAGAGATTCCACCGTGAAGGAATTGCCTGTCTTATCCTTTTTGGGTGCGATGCGGAACAATTTATTGATGTTTCCTCCCGAACCCACTATGTTTACATCAGGATAGCCGGATGTTATCTCAGCCAAATCATCTTTCATCTCATTGTATATCTTCTCATCCACCATTCCACTAAGCATACGTACAGTACCTACGTTATACGACACACTACTGATGCGCTGGTCGTTGTTGATAAAGGTCGTTTCGGTACTGCCGCCGCCAACATCGACGTAGAGATAATTGCCTTTTTTCTGCATCATATTCAGATGATTGTCGTATATGATCTGACTTTCTTCCTCGCCTGATATGATTTCGATCTTCACATCTGTTTTCTTTTCTATCTTCTTCAGTATCGTTTTACCGTTCTTGGCGTCTCTCATGGCAGATGTGGCACAGGCACGGTACGACTTGACATCGTAGGCTTTCATCAGATACTTGTACGACTTCATCACGCGGATAAACTGCTTTTCCTTTTCTTCGGATATCTCACCGTTGACGAACACTTCATCACCCAGTCGTAACGAAACTCTCAAGAATAATGTCTTTGAGAGATGAATGTTACCGTCTACATCTTTGTCTACGGTTTTAATTAAAAGACGTGTCGCGTTAGAACCTATGTCTATCGCTGCCAGATTGTACTTTTCCACACTAGTCATTTTCTTTATTTTGATAGTATTTATATAATTCCTCCTGCGAACGGAACGGCGCTTTTATTTCTTTCCCCACAGGAGTGTTTCTGCCTGTCCCGTCAACTATTCTTCCCTGCATATTGTCACACAGTCCAAATTCCACGATCTGTTTCAAATCGGCTTTCAGTTCCGGTTCGTAAACCGGGGCCACCACTTCTATCCTGCGGTCTAAGTTGCGCGTCATCCAGTCGGCGGAACCTATATAGTATTTCTCATCACCGCCATTACAGAAAATAAAGATTCGGGCGTGTTCCAGATATTTGTCTATGATACCAGTAAGGTGTATGTTGTCACTGAGTCCGGGTACACCTGTGACAAGAGAACAGTTTCCGCGTACCAGCATATCAATCTTCACACCTTCAGATGAAGCCTGATACAGTTTCTGCACGATGCGTTCATCTACGATATGATTGATCTTACCCATGATGTACGCCGGTTTCCCGGCACGTTTATTCTTAATCTCCACATCAATGAGATGAAGAAATTTCTGACGCATATCATTGGGCGACACCAGCAGTTCCTTGAACAGAACCGGTTTGTAGGGTCTTAAAATAAAATCAAAGACCTGGTTTACTTCATTGACGATATGCTTCCGGGCGGTCATCATCATAAAATCCGTATAGCAGCTGGCATTCCCTTCATGGAAATTGCCGGTGCTTATCACAGCTATATCTCCCGTTCTGGTCGCTATATGTGTTATCTTACTATGCACTTTGAGTCCTTCCACGCCGAATATCACATTGATACCCGCATCCTGCATCTTTTTCGACCATCCGATATTGGATGCCTCATCAAAACGGGCGAGCAACTCTATCACTACCGTCACTTTCTTTCCGTTCTCGGCGGCACATATCAGAGCGCGTATCACCTGCGAGTCCTTGGCAAGACGATATAACGTGGTCTTGATGCTTTTCACATTCTTGCTGATGGCAGCCTCTCTCAACAACTGTATATAACTGTCGAAACTATGATATGGCACGTGTATAAAACGGTCTTTCACGCGGATGGAATCCAATATCCCGACATCATTGAATTCTTTCTTATGAATAGGTGGCCACTTGGGATATTTCAGTTCTTCCCTGCCACAATCGGGAAACTTCATCAGGTCCTTATGGTTATGGTATCTGCTGCCCGGCAGCACGGTATCCAGATTGTCCAGATTCAGTTTGGCCATCACCCGTTTCTGCATGTCTCTCGGCATCTCTCCATCAAAGAGCACCCTTATTGGTGTTCCGCGTTTTCGGCTCCTCACACCTTTCGTGATTTTCTGCACCAGACCGTTACGCAAGTCGGTATCTATTTCCATCTCGGCGTCTTTGGTAAACTTGAACGAATACGCTTCGTAATGGTTGAAATCCATACCTTGGAATATATATGGCAGACAGAAACGTATGATATCATCCAGATACATGATACACATCTTTTTGCCATCATTCGGCAACATCAGGAAACGTCCCATTTCGTTGACCGGGACTTCTATCAACGCATAATTTTTCACTAGTGTCTTATTATCCTCATTCTCTTTTTGCAGACGTACTATAAGATGTATCGCATCATCGGCGGCAGACGAGAACGACTTTATCTCTCTAAACCATATCGGACTGACGTATCCGCTGAGACGTGTCTGATAATAATGGCGCAGAAAGATCGCCTGATCTTCTGTTACCTCGTTTTCGTTTACAATGTAGATGTTCTCTTTCTTTAGAGCCGTGCGGATTTTCTTCGTCGCGCAACCGTACTCTTTGGCATAAGAAACATTAAGGGCATTAATGATCTTCAGTGTACGGATGGCTTTGTTTCGTTCGTCTCTGCTTCCATTATCCGCATATTCTATAATACGGTTGAGTGATGCCACACGTACTCTGTAGAACTCATCCAGATTATTGGAATAGATGCCAAGAAATGACATTCGTTCCAGTATAGGCACATTGTCTTTTTGCGCCTCCTGTAAGATGCGATGATTAAAATACATCCAACTCACATCTCTCTCCACGTAATATTTCCTTAAGTCAGCTTTTGTCATATTAGGTTATATTTTTCCTCTTATTTCATTATGATTTGATTCTGCAAAATTCGGAATTTATTATTACGAAGGTATTGCGATTGTATTTAATTTTTAAGAAAATGAATCTGCTTATTGGGAATATTATGTTTGGCAAACATTATCTTTATAAAACATAATATTGCCAGCCGACTGCCATTCGTGAAGGAGGGGCAAAAGGTTCATACAGTCTTGTTCCTCAAAACAGAGACCAAAGCCAATGTTCCGTGCTATTATCCCAAGGATATTATAAAGGATAAGCCGAACCGAGATTGATTTTAAGCATTAAATTCTTTATTCACAAATAATTTGCGTACCTTTGCATTGCAATTTAGAGGAATCCATGAATACCGTAACCGGTTTTTTGCCTACGGTTTAAAAATCGAAATAAAAACGTCATAACGCCACAGAAAAGCTGAAACCATTGACAACCAATAGGTTAATGGTCGACAATAACGGTTGTAAACGACATAAAACCACACACACTCGTCACACAAATCGTATATCCAGTTGTGCGAATCAGCTTGTTCAGAGACTCAAATCGATGGATTTATACAAAATTTAGGCCTAAATCTTGTCCGAAAACGGTGGTGATGAAGAGCAATCCCACTAGTATTGAATCAATTTTAGGCCTAAATCTTCTTCAAAAGCGATGGATTTCAAGATAGAACCTGTGATAACAGAAGGTCTAGTTGGTATCCTTCCACGTCGTGCGAGAAAAATTGCGCACAAGGGAAATTTTTTATTCTTCAAGGATAATTTTTTTCCGCGGTGCGCAATTTTTCTCCCGCAGTGCGCAATTTTAATTTGCATAAGACGGTGGAGGTTTGGTGGAGGTTTGGTGGAGGTTCTGAGGCGACCTGCATCAGCACAAACAGGTGACTATCAGAATAATACAAAGAATTTACACCCTTGTGGTGGAGGATGGAGGTAGAAAACGAAAAAAATAGTAGAAGAACGAACGAGTCAACCACTTTTGACACAAGACAGTAAGCATCACATTATTATTTCGGCTATAAAATTACAAAAATATCAGTAACTTACTATCGAATGAATGTTGAAAATGACTTTTTGGACTAAAAACGCCTTATTTCTTGTCAATTTATACGGCTTTGCTCCATGAAGATAGGATGCGATGCGCATATATGCGATTGCCATTGCTATGGCCTTGTTTCTGAACTTAAACACGCCAGTCTTCAAGTCATCAACGGCCAGATTCTCGTCCAACCTGCTGTATGAATCAATATAAAAGGATTGTGCCTATAGGCACGGATAGAAATCGAAAAGAAATAGGAGAAGGCGGGTACGAAGAAGAAGAAGGAAGAAAAAGGACAAAGTGAAAACGAACAACCTAAGTGGTACACAAAATTTCTCATTTCAACGGTAAATGAGTTTTTTTTCGTGCTTATTTTAGATTCATGGTTGAAAAATGTGATATAAATGTAGAAAAACATTTGGAAAAATGTGATATTATACCTATATTTGCACTGGAAAAATGTGATAAAGCTTATGAAACTCCTTAATAGAAAGATAGATACGTTCCTTGAAGAATGGAAAGCAGATCCAGATAGGAAACCGCTCATCGTAAAGGGTGCCCGACAAATTGGTAAGACTGAATCCATCAGGCAATTTGCCAGAACTCACTATGAAAGTGTGATAGAGATAAATTTCGTTTTCCAGAAGCAGTTTAAGCGTATCTTTGATGACGGATATGAGGTGGACACCATCATCAAGAATATCTCATTCATAGACCCGTCACTGAAGTTCATTGCGGGAAATACGCTGTTCTTCTTCGATGAACTGCAGGATTGCCCCGACTGCGCCACCTGTCTCAAAGCATTCAAGATAGACGGCCGTTATGATGTCATCTGTTCCGGCTCATTGATGGGTATCTATTACAAACAGATAGAATCCAACAGCGTAGGATATAAGAAAGACTTTGAAATGCACTCGATGGACTTCGAGGAATTTCTGTGGGCGAAAGGATATTCGGCAGAAATGATAACGGATATCTATCTGCATATTAAAGAACTGAAACCTATTTCCGAACTGCAATACGATGTATTGATGGGCATCTTTCATGATTATATGATTGTGGGAGGTATGCCTGAAGTGGTGGCGAACTACATCAGGAACGGGAACTTCAGCGGCACACTCGACATGCAGCGGCAGTTGCATTTGGACTATGAAGAGGATGTAACCAAATATGCCAAGGACGGACTTGAAAGGACAAAGATACTGAACTTCTACAGGCATATATCAACTTTTCTTGCAAAGGAGAACAAAAAATACCAAGTGACGAAGATTGCAACCGGCGCACGCAACCGCGAATATGTCGGCGCACTCGAATGGCTTGCCAATGCGGGCATGATAACCCCCTGCTATTGTCTGCAAAATCTGGAATTGCCTTTAAAAGGCAATTATGATGCCACCCAGTACAAGGTGTATTATAGTGATACCGGGCTCCTTATATCCTCGCTCGATGAAGAAGCACAGGAGGATTTGCGAATCAACCGTAACTATGGCACCTACAAGGGAGCTATCTATGAGAATATTGTAGGAGAAATGCTCGTCAAACAAGGCTATGAACTATTCTATTACAAGAACGAAAAAAGCACAGTGGAGATGGATTTCTTTGTACGCAATGCCGATTCGCTCATTCCCATAGAAGTGAAGGCCAATGACAGTTCCACCCCGTCACTCAATAAACTGACGGCAGGGGGATATACGGACATTAAATTCGGCATCAAACTGTGCAATAAGAATATAGGGTTTAATGGAAAATTCTATACTTTCCCTTACTTCCTTACTTTTCTTCTAAAGAGATTCCTAATGGAAAAGGCAGGTACACCTGAATAATTGTTCGGATGTCTTTCGTTCATGATATAGAATATGGAAAGCGAGATGACTATAATACATATCGGCGTGAAACTAAAAGCTGTCCGATAAAGTTAAAACTTGACCCAACAACAGACAACAAACACAAAATAGAATAATAATGAGAAAGAAAATTGATGACGAATACATGATCACCCACAGACGTGGATGCTCTATCATTGTAGCGATACTTACACTTGCTTTTATCGTGCTATGTATCATATTTCCTATAATATGGCCATTCCTTATCACACTAGGTCTGGTAGACCTAGTGTGGATATTGATGCCTTATTTTAATAAGAAATAGGAATACAGGAAATCTCTTCGCTACTTATTCAGATTTCCAGAGTCCGTGAACATTACAATACTCGCGGGCAGCAACATCTGTGGCATCTGTCATAAACACAGCGACAGGTTTTTCTCCCGGTTTCAGATATTTACGCATCACCTGTGTATCGGTGATCAGTTCTATCCACTCGATATAGTGCTCAGGAGCCATCGGATGTTCTACGCTTCCTACCGAGACCTGATAACCGCCATTGATCTTTTCGATGACAGGCACGTGCTTTTCGAGGGCAGCATCCTTGGAGTTCTCTGTCAACAGTTCCATCGGCTGACCGCAACATGACAGTGTTCCACCTGAAGGATGTACAACCTCAATGATATTGCCACAAATGGCGCAACGGTAAATTTGTTTTTGTTTTGTCATAATCGTATTATTTAAATTTAGTAACGATGCAAATATACATTTAAATTTTAATAATAACTCTTCAAAAATAAAATATTAATATTTTTTACTATATTTGCAAACACATTAAAATATAGCTGAAATATGAAGAATAACAGAATAACAGATTTGTTCGGAATTGAATATCCTATCATACAGGGCGGAATGGTATGGTGCAGTGGTTGGCGACTGGCTTCGGCGGTAAGTAACGCAGGCGGTCTTGGTCTGTTGGGCGCCGGTTCTATGCACCCTGAAACCATGAAAGAGCATATCCATAAGATGAAAGAAGCGACCACAAAACCTTGGGGTGTCAATGTTCCACTGATGTATCCGGAACTCGATGCGCTGATTAAGATATTAATAGAAGAAAAAGTAAGTATCATATTTACTTCTGCGGGAAGTCCGAAAAAATACACTTCTCTTTTTCACGACAATGGAATAAAGGTAGCGCACGTCGTATCCAGTTCCAAATTTGCGAAGAAATGTGAGGAGGCGGGCGTAGATGCGGTGGTGGCCGAAGGCTTTGAGGCAGGCGGGCACAATGGTCGCGAAGAGAGCACCACGATGACGCTGATTCCGCAAGTCAGACAGGCCACATCACTGCCACTGATTGCCGCCGGTGGCATCGCATCGGGAAGGGCGATGCTGGCCGCCCGGATACTTGGGGCGGAGGGTGTACAGATAGGTACACTGTTTGCGATGAGCGAGGAGAGTTCTGCTTCCGACGAATTCAAACAGGCCTGTGTATCCCTGGAAGAGGGTGGTACCATGCTTTGCCTAAAAAAGATAGCCCCTACCCGACTGATTAAAAACAATCTTTATCAACAGATATCCGAGGCTGAAGACCGTGGCGTGTCGGCCGAACAACTGAAAGAGTTGCTTGGCAGGGCTGCGTCTAAACGTGGTATCTTTGAAGGTGATATCGACAATGGTGAACTGGAAATCGGACAGATAGCATCTGCCATCAATGAGATACGTCCTGTAAGTGAAATAATAAGCAATATGATAGAAGAATACAACAAGGCAAAATCTGAATTATAATCCCATGAAAAGAACACATCTGATAGCCATCTTCATCTGTCTGTTATCACAGACATCGGTTTACGCGATCAACAAAGTGGAGAAATGGAGAATCTTCGAACTTGCATTCAGTGCAAAATACGTTGGCAATCCCTTTACGGACAATAGTCTTAAAGGCGTTTTCATCAATGGTAAAGACACGGTGAAAGTTTCAGGGTTTTATGATGGAAAGAATATTTACCGCATGAGGTTCATGCCTGACAAGGAAGGCCGTTGGTCGTACCGTACCATCAGCAACCTCAAAGGTATAAACGGGAGAAAAGGTTCTTTCGTATGCACTGCCGCCAAACAGGGGAATCATGGTCCAGTGGTTGTTTCCGACACTTGTTTCTTCGATTATGCCGACGGTAAACCGTATCATCCTTTCGGCACTACCTGTTATGCCTGGGTGCATCAGAAAAGGAGTCTTATAGAACAGACCATCAAGACTTTATCCGCCGGGTATTTCAATAAGATGAGGATGTGCATATTCCCCAAGGATTACGACTGGAACCATAATGAACCTTTGATGTATCCTTTCGAAGGGTGCGCCCCGGACAAATGGGACTATACCCGTCTGAACCCTGATTATTTCCGCAATATAGAACAATGCATAGCTCGTCTTGATTCTTTGGGAATAGAGGCCGACCTGATCGTGTTTCATCCTTACGACCGTTGGGGATTCAGCAAGATGGACCGCAAGACAGACGACCTGTATATCAACTATATCATAGCCAGATTCGGCGCATATAAAAATGTGTGGTGGAGTATGGCTAATGAATATGATTTTATGGAAAACAAAAACCTTGGCGACTGGAACCATTACCTGCAACTGTTTGCCACCGAAGATCCGTATCATCATCTCCGAAGCATACATAACGGTAATCGGATGTTTGATAACAATAATCAATATATCACCCACTCATCGATTCAAAATGAGAATACGGAGAATGCCCGAGAGTTGCGGAAAAAATTCAATAAACCTGTCAGTTACGATGAATGCCGTTACGAAGGAAACATCTGTTGGTCGTGGGGCTGTCTGACAGCAGAAGAATTAGTAAACAAGTTTTGGCGCGGTGTCACGAATGGCGGTTATGTAGGACATGGCGAAACTATACTGGCAGAAAATCCTGTGCTGCCCGGCAAGATTTCGGATGCCGAACTATGGTGGTCGAAGGGCGGTGTACTGCGTGGACATAGTCCTGAACGCATCAAATTTCTGAAAAACATCATAGAATCAGCGCCGGGACATTTAAGACCGGTGACGATAACGACCTACTGGATGCCATATTCATCTATCGGTTATGGTAAAGAGTATTATCTTACCTACTTCAACATGGACCAACCGCGCAGCATGGTATTTTTCCTGCCAAAAGATACTGAATATAAAATAGAATTGATAGATGCCTGGAACATGACCGTCACCCCGATGCAAGGTACTTACAGCGGAGAATGTCTCGTTCAGTTGCCTGGTAAACCATTTACAGCTTTGCGAATAACGAAAAAGAATTAAACGGGTATTATTGTTTCTGAATCAGGACTACGGCATAAGCGGAT
>NZ_CALMHT010000082.1 GCF_937863835.1 uncultured Prevotella sp. | reverse complement strand
AGTGCAACCGTTTGCGCGTCTGTAAAATCACTATAATCCATTTTCAAAAACACATTGGCGGAATATGTTGTATTTTTGCGGCATAAAAACTAATAATATGATGAAAAGACTGTATACATTTATACTGGCACTAGTATCTCCCTTGATGATGATAGCTCAAGGGTGGCCATCCGACTATAGCGGTGTGATGCTTCAAGGGTTTTATTGGGATTCGTACGCTGATACGAAATGGATCAATCTTGAATCAGAGGCCGACGAATTGTCGCAGTACTTCAACCTCGTATGGATTCCTCAAAGTGCAAGTTGCAACGGTACATCAATGGGATATGATGACCTATATTGGTTTACAAATTACAATAGTTCTTTTGGTACTGAAGCAGAACTTCGCTCTCTAATATCCACATTCAAAAATAAAGGAATAGGAACTATTGCTGATGTAGTTATCAACCATCGTAAGAATGTAAGTAATTGGGTAGACTTTCCTGCCGAGACATATAAAGGTTTCACCTATCAGTTACAATCTACCGACATCTGCGCCGACGATGATGGTGGAGCGACCAAGACATGGGCAACTACCAACGGCTATTCTTTAAGCTCCAGTAATGACACTGGGGAAGGATGGTCGGGCATGCGCGACCTTGATCATAATAGTTCTAATGTACAAACCAACGTTAAAGCTTATCTTAACATGCTTCTGAACGATTTAGGTTATGTCGGATTCAGATATGATATGGTAAAAGGTTATTCAGGTTCTTTCACTGGTATATATAACAGTTACGCAAATCCTACATATAGTGTGGGGGAATATTGGGACGGCAATGTATCAACCGTGGAAAGTTGGTTGAATGCAACGAAAGTGAATTCAAAAATTCAAAGTGCCGCTTTCGATTTTCCATTCAGATATACCGTACGTGATGCCATCAATAACAGTAACTGGTCCAAATTGGCTAATGCCAGTTTGATGAGTGATGCCAATTATCGCCAATATGCTGTCACGTTTGTTGAAAACCACGATACAGAATATCGTTCATCTTCAGAACAACAAGATCCTATCAAAAAGGACACGGTCGCTGCAAATGCTTTTATGCTTGCCATGCCAGGCACACCATGCATATTTTACAAGCACTGGCAAGCGAACAAGAGTGAGATTGGTCCGATGATCAAGATACGCAAGGCTGTAGGTATTACCAATACCAGCAGTACAAGCGTCATCAGCAGTTCATCTGCATATTTCGAGGCAAAAACAACAGGAACAAACGGAGATCTGTATGTTGTCATCGGTGATATCACAAAAGGGACTATCCCCAGTGGATATACAAAAGTGTTGAGCGGAACGAAGTACGCCTATTATGCGAATGTGTCCATCAATATGGTGACTGTAAGCAAGTCTACCGGTACTTACGACAACAGTGTAACCTCTACGATCAATGCTCTCGGCAACAGTACGTATGTATACACGACAGACGGCAGTACACCGACAGCGACCAACGGTACACAAGGTACAGGCAGCAAAGAATTGACATTCACTACGACCACGACCCTGAAAGTAGGCGTGCTGGTCAGTGGTACTGTATCGGATGTGCAGACATATACTTACACTGTCAATGCGTTCACTCCTCATACCGCCACGGTGTATCTCAAGGATCCAAGTTGGACCAAAGTATGCTTCTATGCATGGGATGACAGTGGTACACTCAACGGTTCATGGCCGGGTAATCAGGTCATTGACACGAAAGTGGTAAACGGTATCACATTCTACTACAAGACTTTCAATATCACCTCAAGCAGCTATACATTCTCTATCATTTTCGACCAAGGCAGCAATGCTGCGCAAACGGTGGACATCGGTCCTCTCAACTCGGATAAGTATTATGAGATTTCCAGTACGACCAGCAAATTCACCGTCAACGATATAACGAGTTCCTATCCTACCGGGATTGAGAATATCACAACCGAAGACAGTAAGACTTACAATAAAGTGAATGTATATTCTGTAGACGGTCGCCTACTGCGTTCCATGCCAAAAGCGACAACAATGAGCGAAGCTCTGAATGGTCTGTCACAAGGTCTGTACATTGTGAACGACAAGAAGGTAGTAAACAAATGATTAAAATTTAAGTTCATACATACCTTAGTAATCTTAGCGTTAGGTGTTTCCACTGGCATATCAGTTTAAAATATGCCGGTGGAAATGTTTTTTTTACGAAATAAATATCCCGAAATAATTTGCTTTCTCAAATAAAAATCATACATTTGTAGCATATAATATTCATCTATATGAAAACTAACAAGGCTTTTATTATCACTGTTATTTGTGCAGCAGTAATCAGTGTCAAAGCACAAAACCTATATGTATGCCAAGGTGCGGATGTGACGACCGTCAGTGAACAGGATGCCGGCAACATGTCTTATAGCAACAAAGGTACAACTGTAAGTATTGCAGGTGCAAAATATGATGTGGCTGACATAGACAGTATTACGTTGACTACTCCTCATCCCAAATTTGTAGGCGGTGATATTTCCCTGCTTACAAAATATGAAACCAACGGAGCCAAATATTTCGACAACAACGGTAATAGCATTCCGGATGTTCTCTCCTTTCTCAAACAACAGGGATGGAACGCATTGCGTGTACGTCTGTTTGTTAATCCTGCCAATGCCTCCACTACAGACAAAGGGCAAGGTGTATGTCAGAATCTTGACTATGTCACAGCTCTGGGCAAGCGCATCAAGGCGGCAGGATTCAGATTCATGCTAGATTTTCATTATTCCGATTCATGGGCGGACCCTGCCAAACAAACCAAACCGTCGGCATGGTCATCTCTTTCACTCGAATTGCTCGAAGATTCTGTCTATCAATATACCAAGAAATGCCTTCAGACTCTTGTCGCTGCAGGTGCCACGCCTGACTTTATACAGACTGGCAATGAGATTTCTTATGGCATGCTTTGGGATACCGGAAAAGTGTATCCGACTAGTTCGAATAACTGGTCGACTTTCACCGCATTAATCGGCAAAGCCACAACCGCCTGCAGAGAAATATGTCCGAGAGCAAAGATTATTGTACATATAGAACGTACTGCTGACACGAATGCTTCGGTCTCATACTACAACTACATGAAAACTTATGATGTAGATTACGACTATATAGGGCTGAGTTATTATCCCTATTATCACGGATTTCTCGCACAACTTAACAATGTGATTACCAATCTGGAATCATCATTTCCCGAAAAAAAGATCATGATTGTGGAAACAGGGTATTATCATGACTATCAACCAACAACGGTGGATTACGACTACTCGGGCACTTATCCTATCACCGAAGCCGGACAGAAAGCTTTCACAGATGCAATGATTACGACATTAAACAATCATAAGAATGTCAACGGACTGTTCTGGTGGTTCCCCGAAGCTAACGAATATGGGTTAGACTGGAACACGAAACGTGTTACTGACAAATGGTATGATGCAGGATTGTTTGACAACAAAACGGGCAAAGCGGAATCCGCTCTTTATGAGCTTCAGAATTTCAAATAGGATTCCTATTACGGTAACTATATTGGAACAAACAAACGTTTGCATAATTAAATTGGCAACAATTATGCACTAAAATTCGTTTTGCCTGGAAAAGGGATTACCTTTGCATCAAAATCGTAAATAACTTAGAAATAATTGATTAAGTTAACATCTCTCAATAAAAAATCCTAGCTGTGATAGCCAGGATTTTTTGATTTATATTCTAGAAGTTCAATTCTTTCCCCTTATAGAAATCTAACAATTTTGTCTGATACAGATATTCATATCTGGCTTGTAAAAGGTCACTCTCTGATTTCAGAAGATTATTCTTGGATTCATTAAACTCAGTAATATTAGCCTTTCCGTTCTCATACTTCGCCTGCATCAGTTTGAAAGCATCCTCATTGCTTTGTCTGGCCGACATACTGCTCTCGTATTTGCTTTTGGCGGCTATGGCATTGTAATAGACCTGTTGAATTTCCTTGTAAAGGGTCTTCTTGGTGTTTTCCAGTTGCAACTGTTGCGTCTCCCTGTTTATCTCTGCCGAACGGATACTGTTGCGCGTCGAGAATCTGTTGAATATAGGTACACTCAAGTTCAGTCCGATATATTGGCTGAAATTGTTCTTGACCTGCGTCATGAAAGCATCCGCATCATATCCTGATGTTTTATAGTAGTTGGAACCTAGGCCTGCATTGAAAGACAACTGCGGATAGAGTGCCGACTTAGCTATTTTAATACTGCTCTCTGTACCGTTAAGGCGAGATTGCTCAGCTCTAATCTCCGGACGGAATCCCAATGCCGACTCGAACACTTCGTTGGGTGTCGGGAATTGTGAATTGACAATAGATAATTCATTCACAGTCGGCACTACGACGGTAAATCCTTCGGGTGAAGACAGTTCCAGTAATTGCGAGAGAGAGAGTAAGGCTATACGGTAATTGTTATCCGCCTGTGTAGCTGTCAGTCTGCTTTGCGCTTCGGTAGCCCTCTGTTGAGACAACTGTGCCTCGCTTGCCATACCGTTTTCCACCATTGTCTTCAGACGGACGACCTGCATCGAGTCTATTGCGATTTGTCGTTTGGCGACTTCAGATATTTCAATATCATACAGTATCTGTACATAAGCTTGAGCCACCTGGGTACGGATATCATTCTTCGCCTTTTCGAGGTCGGCTGTAGCAGCTTCCAGATTCAGTTGGTTCAGTTTTATTGTATTTGGTATCTGATAACCGGTGAACAAAGGCACCGTTGTCCCCAAACTCAATGATGTACTACTAGTATTCTTGTTCTCATAAGTGTTCTGTGAAGTAAGTCCACGACCGAAAGAGAAATTCTGAGACCCGGACACACTCAGATTCGGTAATCTGCTGTTACGTGATGTACTGAGTTCTATCTCTTTCTGACGACGGTTGTTTTCCTGTTGCTTGACAGAAATATTATGATCCAAAGCATAATTGATACATTCCTTCAGCGACCACTGATGATTCGTAGTCTGAGCCGACACCTCAATACCGGCAGCCAGCATCAATGCTATTAATAGATTATACCTCACCATATCTTTAGTCATTATTAGTATTTTTCGTATCATCAGCCTTTACAATCTGTGGACCGCGGATCTTGTCCTTTGCAGATATACCCTTCTTTATTTCGATGTTTACACCATCACTCAGTCCGGTAGTTACCTGGCAACGCTGGTAATTCTTTTTCTCACCACTACCCTTTATAATGTATACGAAAGTGGAATCACCACTAAATTCGATAGCGCTCTCGGGCAGAAACAACACGTTGTGTGCACTGGCCAGGATAATCTGGGCATTCGCACTATATCCCGAACGGATTTTATTACCTTTCAGTACCCTTACTGCAGCTTTTAGTTCAAACTGATTGGCACCGTTGCTCTGAACCGCTTTTGGAGAAATATACTCGAGGTCGGCATCAAACTTCAGATTCTGCAGCGCACCGATAGTTATCTTCATAGGCATACCCACTACCAGTTGCCCCACTTCAGTCTCATCAATGTTACCTCGGAAAATCAGGTCGTTCATATTGGCGACACTGGCAATTGTGGTACCGGCATTGAATGTGTTACTGAGAATGACAGAGTTGCCTACCTTGACAGGAATATCCAGTATGATACCGCTTACCGTACTGCGGACCAATGTACTGCTCGCGCTTGCATTGCTTTTCGAAATACCGTCTTGTACAACTTCCAACGCATCTTCGGCGGCAAGCTTTTCTTCGCGGGCCTGCTGTAATGCCTGTCTTATCTTATCAAATTCATCCGCACTGACAAGTTTCTGTTTATACAGATTCTGCTCGCGGGTAAAATTCACCTGCGACTGTTTCATATTCACATCAGCCAGACGAACACGACTTTGGGCACTGCTCAACTGACTCATGTCTGGTATCACCTTTACCTTTGCTATTACCTCACCCGACTGCACATAATCGCCTGCCTGCTTGTAAAGATTGGTAATGATACCACTTATCTGAGGTTTGATTTCCACCTCATTACGAGGTTCTATCTTACCTGTGATGATAGTAGTCTTGTCAATGTTAGTAACTTTCGGCGTAAACTCATTATAAGCCACCGGTTGGGGTTGCGATTTCTGATATAAGAACACGAATGTTCCTATGAAAATCAAGGCTATGATGCCTGCGATAATAATTTTTGAATACCGTTTCATATCTGTTATACTTTTAAATTTTCGTTTCTTTTTGATTATTCGAGTTGTAATCTCTTCTTATTCATCTCTCATCGCATCTACAGGTTTGATGTTCATGGCTCGCAATGCTGGCGCAAGTCCCGCCAAGACACCCAGTCCACATAACAACAAGGCTGCAAAAATGGCTGTCCAGAAATTGACCTGGAAATGCGCAGCCACAATACCGTCGGTCGTATTACCTACCTCCAGCATCTGCAGTATCATCACGGCAAACAAAATGCCGCTCATACCCGCAACTGCGGTCAATATCATACTTTCCGATATGATTTGTGAAAGAATATTTTTCGGTGTAGCACCTATCGCCCTACGTATACCTATCTCTGTGGTTCGTTCACGCACTGTCACCATCATAATATTGGAAACACCGATAGCTCCTGCTAACAAGGTACCTAGTCCTACAAGCCATATCAAGAAATTGACGCCTTTGAACAGACTGTCCAGCATCCCGAATAAAAGTTCGGTGTTAAACACCATAACTCCTTGATCATCGGTTGGATCGATCGTATGGGCACGCGCTATTGTCTGTCGCATACGGTCTGTAATAGAACTAATCACCACACCGGGTTTACCTGTTATAGATATCATATCCACCTGATTGCCACGGTTGTATGCCTGTTGCATCGTGGATATAGGCAGTGTGACCTTCTCTTCCGCCCTTCCATTGATGTTCATATTCTGACTGGCATTATAGTCTACCCCTATCACCTCATAGTAAATGGAATCTACACGTATATACTTGCCACACGGGTTTCCACCCTCCTTGAATAGATCTTTGTATATCTTCTTGCCTATCACACAAACCTTACGATGGGTATTGATATCCATATCATTGATATATCTGCCATAATATATGGTAGGTTCCTGAACATGTTGATAATTAGGTAAAACGCCCTGTACGGAACCGGAACTTTTCTTGTCGTTGTACACGATTGTTCCACCGTTACCGAATATGATCGGTGATATGATATCCAGTTCGGGAACCTGTTGACGCAATCTTTCTACATCATTATAGATCATCGACCACGTACGTCCTTTCTTGAATCCCTTGTAAACCTTGGTAGTAGGTTGTGACCATATCATTGCCGCATTGGTGGCAAAACCGGCAAACTGTTTCTGTAGCATTTCTTTCAGTCCCTGTCCGCCTCCTATCAGAGCGATCAGCATAAACACACCCCAGAACACACCGAAGCCAGTCAAGAAACTTCGTGCCTTATTTCTGGTCAATGTGTCCAGAATTTCTTTATATCTATCTATATCGAATTTCATCATAATCAATATTACAGTATTATTCAGCTCTCAGAGCTTCGATTGGTGGTATCTTCGCTGCCTTTCGCGCAGGTATCAGTCCGGCTATCGTACCGGCTATGATGATCACAAGAGTAGCCTCGAAACAGACATCCAGTCCTACTGTAGGATTCAGGAACATTGTAGCCTGAAACAATCCCGTATCCACCTTCATGTGTCCTATCGTAGCATTCATATATTCATTGGCAGCCACACCCAGTACCATACCCGTATATCCGAATATCGTGGTGATGATCACACTTTCAATGATAATCAGTTTCAGTATGGATGCAGGACTGGCGCCTATCGCCTTTCGTATACCGAACTCACGTGTGCGTTCTTTTACTGTGATAAGCATGATGTTGCTCACACCTACGATACCACTGAGCAGGGTAAATAGGCCCACAATCCATAGGGCTGTACGGATAATACCTATACCTTGGTTCATCTGCATACTCTGTGTGTATCTGTTCCATAACCAGACAGCACTTTCATCGTTAGGTGCAGCTAAATGGTTGGTATTGATACGACCACGGTAAACCTTCTCGAAATTATCGTTGGCAGCCTGTGTAGGTAACCCATGAAATGAATATTCTATGTTACCAACACTATCGCCCTTATTATACATGGTTTTCATGGTGGTAAACGACGAAAAAGCATCTTTGTTCATCTCGCTCTGGTCTTTTTTGTAAATACCCACCACTTTAAAGGCGAAGTTACCTACATTGACATATTGTCCGATAAGATTCTGATAATCGTTCTTCAGTTCCTTGGCATTGTCCTGACTGAGAACGACCACTTTGCGCTTGTCTTTGATGTCTATGTCATTGATAAAGCGACCATATAGAATCTCTCTCTTGTTGATCTTGCAATGATTAGGATACACACCCGTTAGTGTGCCATTGAAATAATTCTGTCCCAGACTTACCGTCACACCGCTTTGTTGCATTTCGGCACCTACTTCATCTATATTAGCCTGAAAACCGGTACGTGTCGTATTCATATCACGATCTTGCAGACTTATATTTCGACCCTCCTGCAGACCGTTGTATGGTTTTGAAGTCTGGCCACCGAATACCATCATAGAGTTTGACAGGAATCTGTCACTACTCTGCAGTTGGGCATTAATCAGTCCGTTACCGGCACCCAACAGGAATATCAGCATGAATATTCCCCATGCCACAGCAAAGCCGGTGAGCGTAGTACGCAACTTATTGCGCTTTGCCGTACTCCATATCTCTGTGATGATGTCTCTCATTTCATTACTCCATTAATACCAAACGGACTAGCCTTATGGTCTGTATTGATCTCAATGTTACCTATCAGTCCATCCTTGATATGTACTATTTTATTAGTCTCATTCGCTACACCGCTTTCATGTGTTACGACAACAATCGTCATTCCTTCATCTTCGTTCAGGTGTTTCAGTAGTTCCATCACCTCTACACTGGTTTTTGAGTCAAGCGCACCTGTTGGTTCGTCAGCGAGTATAATCTGAGGATTGGTTATCAGAGCTCGTGCTATCGCCACGCGCTGTTTCTGTCCACCCGACATCTCATTGGGATAATGATTCGCCCATTGTGTAAGACTCAACCGGTCTAGATACTCCATTGCCAGTTGATGACGTTTTTTCCTGCTTACTCCCTGATAAAACAGCGGCAGTTCCACGTTTTCGACAGCCGTCTTGAATGATATCAAATTGAACGACTGGAATATAAAACCGATCATTCTATTACGATAAGCTGCTGCCCGTGTCTCACTGAGGTTCTTGATAAGAACATCATTCAGACGATATTCACCTGTATCATAATTATCCAATATACCGAGGATATTAAGTAGTGTCGACTTACCCGAACCGGAAGCGCCCATTATCGATACGAACTCCCCTTGTTCTATATTCAGGTCAATACCCTTCAGCACATGCAGCGGTTGACCGTTATTATATGTTTTGTTTATACCTTTCAGATTAATCATATTATGGTTTCTCCCATTCTTTTTGAATTGTGTCAATATCTATATCAAGCAGCCTCATCTGGCGGAAAAGTTCGGGTAGTCTTCTTTTCAGAAATACCTCCCTGCGTTCTTTCTTTATCATTGCAGCGGCACCGGAGGTAACAAAATACCCCAGTCCACGCTTGTTGTATATGATGCCATCACGTGCCAGTGTTTCGTAGGCCTTAAAACTGGTGTTCATATTCACCTCCAGCATCGCCGAGTATTCGCGCACACTGGGTACACGGTCATCGTCTTTATACTTGCCGGCGAGAATTTCATCACACAGTCGGTCGGCCATCTGTACGTATATAGCTTTATCGTTATTGAATGTCATGCGTTAATCCATTTGTTATTTATCACTTGCATACGTGTAAAGAGCTTATAAGAAGCAATATAGTTGAATACAATCAGAATGAGGAATATCACACTGGCTATATTGAGTTTCATACTGGAGTCCGTGGACTGCAGATTAAGGTCAAAACCACCGCATTCAGTACCTATCCAACTCAGTATGATGACAGCCAGAATTAATGAAATGGTGGTGAACAGCCATGCGTTGCGGCGGAAGAAGGTGCCTCCTAAGATGTAAATAGAATGCATCCAGACACACAATAGATTCATACAGATAGTAAAAGGTATCGCCCATGAATTGTTTGTATAGAAATCATTGCCGTTCACATAGATATGATTAGCGAAAACACTCGAATCGGAAAGCGTCTTAAAGAAGTCGATAAACACTGAGCCAACTACTTCATGTCCCGATATCAGCAGGAACAACATGCGCAGCAAGTCGGCACCCAATAGGGCGATGAAGTATGACACCGTAAATCCGACGGTGATGTACAGCCATCTGCTGACGAACTTCTCCAGATTAGAAGCTGGAAGCATCAGAAATGTCAGCCGGTTTTCCTTCTCTTTCATGATTTCAAAATTAAGACTGGCACCTACTATTATAAATACGATATAGGTGATGATGCTTGTAAAGACCAAACCATCAGGATGATTGCTAGGGTGCGACCCTATCGAATTGAGTTCGAAGATGGCGAAGAGCACGAAAAACATGATACTTGTCATCTTGATATATGAACTTTTATAGGCAAAGTAGCTCCATTTCGCCAGTGTTCCGAATCTATGTAAATTGAAATTTTCCATCGTGAATATATTTTTAGTTTATCATGTTATTTAGTCTTTATCGCACCCTTTGTCACCGCATCGAAGAGCAGTTCCAGATTCAGCGGTGTCTCTTCGCTGTCGCCTCTTGGTGCTATCACAGCGTTGCCCTGCAATGTGGGTTCTGCATAGAGCACATCCTGCATATCATCTGGTGTACGATATTCGAACTTGTACTTGTCACAGATTTCAGACACCGATGCGTTCAACTTCAGTTCCTTGCCTTCGAGCATCAGAATATGGTCGAGCAACTGTTCTATGTCGTGCACCTGATGAGTGGAGATAATAACGGTGCGGTCGTCGGTCATATTGCCTGCCACCACCTTGCGGAACTGACTCTTCGAAGGAATGTCCAGTCCGTTGGTCGGTTCATCCATCAAGAGCAGTTTGGTGTTTGTAGCGAGTGCAAAACTCACAAAAGCCTTTTTGGCCTGTCCCATAGATAACTGGTTGAGACGGATATTGTTTGTCAGTTCGAAGTCGCGCAGACAGTTGTTCAATATCTCGTCACTGAAATTCGGATAGAATCCGCGGTTCATCTTAACATATTCCATGAGGGATACCTTCGGTAATTTGAATGTCTCGGGCAAAATGAAAATCTCGCCCAATGTCTGAGACTGTCTTCTGCTCGTCTCTTTACCGTCAAAAAAGATGATTCCCTTCTGGGCGCGGAGCAGTCCGCTGATAAGATATAATAAGGTACTTTTTCCTGTACCGTTCTTTCCGAGCAGACCGTAAATTCTGTTCTCTTCCAATTTCAAATTGAAACTTTCAAAAATATTACGGCTTGTGCCTGCATATTTGAAGCTAATGTCTTGAATTTCAATCATTTTATTACTGTTTTTTAGTGTTATACTTATGTAGAACACTGCAAAAGTATATAAAAAAGAAATATGCTCCAAATATTTGGAGCATATTTTACATAGATTAACATTGTAATCAGTTTTCCATCCTATAATACCGCGGATATAATCAAATAGATTCCTGCGCCTAACAGTCCGCTGACAGGTATTGTCAGTATCCACGATATCATCAAGTCTTTGGTAACGCCCCATCTTACAGCCGACAGTCGTTTTGTTGCACCTACGCCCATGATAGAACCGGCAATCGTATGGGTAGTACTTACCGGTATCTTCAATATTTCAGTCAGATACAGTGTAATAGCACCAGCTGTCTCCGCAACCACACCCTCGAAAGGTGTAACCTTGGTGATTTTAGTTCCCATTGTCTTTACGATACGCCATCCTCCAGACATCGTACCTAATGAGATGGCCGTAAAACAGGCAAAAGCCACCCAGTCGGGAATATCATCTATTGTCTTTATTCCTAATCCGATATGAAGAGGATGTGCTGCAATCATGGCGGCAGCTATGATACCCATCACTTTCTGCGAGTCGTTAAGTCCATGACCGGTGCTGAACAATGCCGAAGAAACCAACTGCAAATGTTTGAACCATACCTCTGCACGCAAATGTGAGACATTCTTACATGCATAAAGGACAATCAGGGAAATAACGAATGCTATTACCATACCAATAAAAGGCGCAAGGAAAATGAAAGCGGCAATCTTCAATATAACAGCACCGTGAATGGCGTTGAATCCGTTTGCCATGATGGCGGAACCTGCAAACCCGCCTATCAACGTATGTGAAGAAGAAGAAGGTATACCACGCCACCATGTGAACAGGTTCCATATAATGGCACCTATCAGACCTGCCAGTATGATGGGCAAAGTAATGTATTGTTCATACACTGTTTTGGAAACTGTATTCGCGATACCGAATTCACCTATGATATACTTTGAAATAAAGAATGCCAGAAAATTGAAGAACGCTGCCCATATCACTGCCTGAAAAGGAGTCAACACCTTCGTAGTTACTATCGTAGAAATAGAATTGGCGGCATCATGGAAACCATTGATATAATCGAATACCAATCCTAATATTATTATAGATATTAATAATATCATCGTATATTGAAGTTAGGCGTATTTTACTATGATTGTTTTTAGCACCTTGCCTACTCTTTCCGCTGCATCGGTTGCAGCTTCCAGTTCTGCTAGAATCTCTTTGGTCTTAACAAGTTCTATGCCGTCTTTTTCTTCTTCAAAAAGATTAATGATAGCAACTTCATAGATATCATCCGCCTTGTTTTCCAAATCATGCAGTTCCTTACTGCGGGCCTTCAGACTGGAAGCGTTCTTGCGCAATGTGCCCAATTCATTCATTGCTGTATCAATACACTTTGCATCATCCTTTACAACGGCACCAAGTTCAAGGGCCTTTTGATTATTGATTTTCGGATTGTAGATTGCTATTCTTTTGGAACAACTGTTTACGCGGTCTATCACATCATCCAGACAATCTGCCAACAAATGTATATCCTCACGATCAAACGGTGTGATAAAGGAAGAACTAAGTTCTTCGAAAATTTTGTGCGACAACTGATCGCCAAGTCTCTCCTGTTCCTTTATCCTGTGGAAATATTCCACTCTCTCATCTCTAGTTTCACACTGAAGTGCCGTAGCCAATAAATCAGAAGCTGTAACCAGCACTTCCGACACTTGTTTCAATAAATCAAAAAACTTTGGTTCTTTGGGTGTAAAACGACTAAAAAACGAATTGTTCATAACTTCTTTTTAATATTAATGTAATACCTAATTATTATCCGTTGCAAAGGTAGATAACAGATATTACAAAGATGTTACAAACAAAAGTAATTTGTATTACATTTTATTGATTAAGCCAATGATAGTTTCTACTGTCTTTTCTATTCCTAAGATACCTACATTGAGGGTAAAGTCGTAATTGCGGGCATCTTCCCAAATCTTGCCGGTAAATGTTTTTGTATATGACTCTCGCTGTTTATCGCTGTCTTTGATCATTTTAATGGCATCTTTTTCAGAGATTGAATGTTGGTGCATCACATTCTTAACCCTGTTTTCTATAGTGTCATGTAAGAACAAGCTTATCTTATCCTTCCTTTCTTTGAGTATATCGAAAGCGCAGCGGCCCATGATAACACAAGGTTCTACATCGGCAAGCAACTTAATAATGTCCGCCTGGGCATAATATAATTGACGTGTCGTCACTTCTTTACTTTTCATATTAGAATCGCGGGAAACCTCAGGAGATGTACTGAACTGTATAAAGTCTTCCCACCATGTAGGACTTTTGGATTCCAGTTTTTCCAGCTCCTTCTTGTCTACTTCCAACATTTTTGAAGCAAGTCCCAATATCTCTTTATCTACATAACGGATATGCAAACGTTCGGCCAGTCTCATTCCTATCTCATGATCGTCTGTACCGAGCTGTCTGTTAATCGTAATAATAAATTTATTATCTGTTTCCATTCTATCTGTTTTTTAAAAATATCATGGCAAAAATACAAAAAAAACTGAATAAATGAATAACATTTGATATTTTTTTCTATATTTGCGACGATGAAACGATATTTACTATTATTTATCAGTTCTATAGTATTATTTGGGAGTACAGCAAAACCTTATACCAATATTAATCAACCCAGGATAGAAGAAAGAACTGAAATGCAGGCTGGGCCGCAATTATCAAGAACAGACGCTCTTGTCTTACAAAGAGAGAGATGGAGGATGATTCTGATAATTGTAGAAATTCTTGTGTACTTTGTATCGATGGCGATATACATCATGAGAAAAAGGACTTTGCAGAAAAAACTGAAGTTGGAAAAAATAAAGGCTGAAGAAGCAGAACAAACAAAAAGTTTATTTTTCCAAAATATGAACCATGAAATAAGAAGTCCCCTCAATGCCATTATCGGTTTTAATGATGTACTTTGTTCCGAAAATGCAGACGAAATACCTGTAAGCGAGAAGAATGAAATAATAAACATGATATCTACGAACAGTAATCTACTAATAACTCTTGTTAATGATGTTCTTAATTTATCAAACTTGGAAAGCGGATCATACCGGCTGACATGGAATGATACAGACATAAGGCATCTCTGCCATACTACACTGGAAAGTATCAAGGGAAAACAGGCCGACGGTGTGGAACTTAGACTGGAATGCGATCCTGACGCACCATATAAGCTATACACCGATGCCCAAAGACTGCAACAGATTCTTATCAACTTCCTCACAAATGCTTGTAAATATACAGAAAAGGGAAGCATTACTTTGTCTTATGCAGTTATGACTGATATTGTGAGATTTGCAGTAACCGACACTGGATGTGGGATTAAACCGGAAGATTCTGAAACGGTATTCGAACGGTTCAGAATGCTGGATAAGTCCAAAAATGGTGTCGGACTGGGACTGCATATATGTAAAATCATATCCGGTCTTCTGCACGGAAAGGTGTACGTTGACAAATTATATAGGAAAGGTGCCAGATTCATTTTCGACCACCCGGTAAGTAAGTTTGTGATGATTCTGGTCTTGTGTGTATGCTCTCATGCATTTGTCAGCGGACGGAACCATGACGCGGGCAACCGGAAAGAACAACCCTCTCAGACTGTATCAAAGGACTGGAAAGAAAAACAGGATAAACTGATTGCCGACAAAACCCGTTATCAATGGTCTGTAATAGGAATTCTTACTGCCACACTGATTGTAGCCATCATCTTAACGGTGACTTATTTTCAGTCAAAAGAAAAGAAACTGAAACGTGAAGCTATGAAAGCACACGAAAAGGAAGAATATAAAAACGAGTTTTTCATCAATATGAACAACGAGATACGCAAACCGTTGGACAATATTGTGAAACTGAACAGGCAGATGAACGATACAGATAATACGATGACAAAAAAAGAAAAGAAAGTCGTCATGTGTCAACTGCATGACAGTGCTGATCATCTGAACTATCTCGTCAACGGTATACTGAATATCTCAAAATTGGAAAGCGGAACATACAAGCCGAAAATCAGTACAATAGTGATAGGAGATTTGTGTGCAGGAATCGTACAGGATTATAAATTTTCGGTCGCTCGTAATATCATTGTGCAACTGGATACGGATAAAAACGACTGCAACCACGCTACAATTGAATCTGACAAATCCAGATTGTCTGCAGCCCTTGATTCTTATATTCGGAATGCATGCTCACACACTGACAACGGTATTGTCTCTCTGGCATACAGATTGTGCAGCGATTCTGTTAATTTTTATGTCACGAGCACAGGCAATGCGGACATCCATAATAATTACATCGCCTTGGGTCTGCGCCTCGCTAACCTGACTGCCGATATTCTTGGCGGGAAAGCATACACGGACAAAGAGCTGGTCAATACCACGAGATATGTTTTAAATATTCCGATAAAAAGAAAAATAATCAACTAATAATTTGTTCGTTTTGTTTTTTTTTGTACATTTGCAAATACGAGGAATGTTTAATTTAATACATACGATTATGAAAGCAAAACAAAAAAGCACACTTACTATTGTTCTCGTTGCGATAGTTGCCTATGCAATAGGCGCTTATTGTGGATTTCCACTAGCACAAATGGGACTAACTTCCGGTAACATCGGGAAAGCCAACAAGCAACAGGAGCTGGTCAATTCGCCTGCTGATGTAAAACTGGTAGAGAAATTTGAAACTGACACCGCTTATCTCCACAAGATGCTGGTTAGTTACGGTATGCTGTTTGTTCAGACAGAAGCCACAGTCAACACAGTGGAGACACTTAAAGGAAAAATGGGGTCGGTATACGAATTCAAAGCTTATGAAGCTCCTATGAATGAAGTATTGGAAATAGGCACCCAACTGTCGAAAATGCTCAAGGAAGGTATGCAAGGACTGCAAAATGTTGCGGATAAGAAACCGGTTACCGACCTTAGTGTCAATCTTAGTCAGGCTTTAAACCTATTCCAACTGATGAACTCAAAATTAGCTGAACTTGATGCATTCAATGCAAAAGCCGGTGATCTCGCCAAACAGAAAAAGTTGAACAACGAACTGGTCCGATTATGTTCCGACTTTATGACTGAAACTGCGTACATAGCCACATCATGCGGCGACAACGTAAGATCCGTTAATACTTTAGGAATGCAA
>NZ_CALMHT010000081.1 GCF_937863835.1 uncultured Prevotella sp. | reverse complement strand
CATAGCCTGTTATAGTCCCAAACAGTATTCACGTTTGTTTATGAACATTGTAGGTACCACTCCGAAAAACCTTACACGTATTATACGTCTACAGAAAGCATTATATATGCTCAGATATTCAAAACTGAACATGACACAAATCGCCTACAACTGTGGCTACACAGACCCATCTCACATGAACCATGAGTTTAAATTTTTCACAGACTGCACACCTCTGCAATATGTGTCATCTTATAGTCTGGAGAAAGAACCATATTCTCAGTATTACGATGCGAGCATGCATTGAATGATAGGAGGTCTTATAAAAGTAGGCTGCAGCACTATTACTGCAACCTGCTTCATTCTTTAGACTTTCATGCCTATAAAAAATACATAACCGTAATACTGCTTATACTTGGCATAGAGATCTGCCTCATGACGCATATTAAGTACTAGTTCCTCCGCAGTGGAATTACCCCTATGATTTTTCAGAAATATCTCCTGTGCTTTCTTCTGTGGTATATAGTAGTTGTCGGTCCAGCACTCTTCCGGTAACACAAAAGTGGCGATGGATACATAACCAGCACTTTGCAGTTGTTTCACCTTATTAGAAATCGTGTCTATTTCCGGATAAGCATCTGTCCAAAAGTCTTCTATCTCTTTGGGACGACTTTCTGTTAACCATGATGCCTCTGTCACAGCTATGTAACCGCCTGTCTTGATGAAGCGATGCCAATAAGCCAATCCGTGTTGGAATCCGATATTATAGATGGCTCCCTCACTCCAGATTACATCCCACTCATTATCAGCAAAAGGCAGTTTGTCCATTGAGCCAATGATGGTGCTAACTCTGTCAGACAAGTTCAACGATTTAAATCGTGTATTGAGTTTGTCTAGGAATGAGGGAAACAAATCCAAAGCCGTGATCTGAGCAGGAGTGTTCTTCACTAATGTATATGTTTGTCCCCCAGTTCCACAACCAAGGTCGGCTATTTTGCTGTCTGCAGAAAGCCCTTCGATATAACTAATTGCCAACTTTGTCATGTCTTCACTTCCTGGCCCCTGACGGTCTATACTTGAGAAATATTCGCATATCAGACTAAAATCAAATTCATTGATAGATTTTTTATTTTCTTTATTCATAATGTTAAAATAATATTGTACGTAAATGTATATAAAAACACTATTCTCAGGCATTAAGTGATGACTGAGAAACCAAAGATACAACTTATAACCTAAGGGTTATACAGTTGTTTACTTCACAATATCCAAATTCGATTTTAACATCCGTCGGCAAAGATAATGTTTTTTACTGGATGAGCATTGTAAAAATGAGACTTTTTACATATTTCTCCGCAATTATCGATTGGATGGAAATCTTTATTCGGAATATTTTACTAGTAGTGATACGCATTCAGTATGTGATTATTGAGGAACGCATATTCGTACTCTATAGTGCTTGTCACCTGTTATGGATACAATCATGGATTCTTCAACAGGTATTGATTTTCCGTCAAATTCCACTCGCAGGCACTTGGCGACATGCTGATTATAATTATCAACACCATTTGGAATATCCCAGTAAGCAACAATCTTATGCTCGTTTTCATTCCCGAAGGCGTATGGCATCTTGAGCGTATAGGTAAGAACCTTTCTGGCCTCTGCGTATTCGGAGGAGAGATAAAAACTGTTAGCCAGATAACAAATATGATCATTGTCTTTTTTCATGGTCAGGAATGGCTTTGCTTGATCATAAGACACGTCTACTCTCTGGGGTGGGGTGTAAGGAGCATCAATATTCAATGTGTAAGATTCGGGTTTCACATATCCGCAATCAGCATTAACTACAGTAGAGCTTGTCCCATTGTACAGTTCGATACCTTTCACCAAGTCTTTACCGTTGGAATCTTCAAGACTGAAGGCTAGATTATAAACAACAGTTTCGGGATCATCCGTATGGCTGGTAAACCAACACGAAGATAACAGCATAGGTGTAATGCAGAGTAATAAGATACGGATTATACTTTTTGTTCTCATAGTGATTATTGTTTTGAAATATAATTTTTAGTGATAAATGGTACTTGACGGATTCTGAACAATAAACTGATTTTTTCTGCATCATTGCATCTTATGGGATGAATTCCCGCAATTTTAAGGATAATTATATATTCATTCGATTCATATTGTTCACTTCTTATATTTTAATATGGGTATTATATGGACAAAAGTGTCTATTCTGAGCTCCTTATGAATCTGTTTATCCGTTCATTCACTATTCGCAGATAGTTACGTTTCATCTTTTCATTCAGATAACTGTGGGCCACAAGAGTTTCTGTTTGTTCAAGCAGATTCATATACTTGTCAAGTATTCGTTTTACTCGACTCTCCACTAGTCCAATCTGATTGCCAAATCTGTCAAAATCCAGTCGGCATGGATGACCTGTGTTTGTATACACGTCAGTCTTTTCTACATTGGGTGACAATCCTCCGGTCAATCCTAAATCATCACCTGATACATGCAGACTTGTATTGAGCAGGTCGTACGCAGGTGATAATCGATAGTCATGTCCCTCTCTAATGAGCGAAAAGTTTTTGAGATGATCATCACCATTGGCATAAATATAGTTGAAAACTACCAATTCGAAAAACCTTTCCATATCCACCATCCATGCAGAGACGTTCTTACGGATAGCACTGGCGATATCTTCATAACATCCATTATACTTGAAGAATGTCCCGTCTGCCTGTTCGTTACGACCAACCAATGTGGCGAAATCTTCCATCTCATTTTTAGTTCCGTTATCCATGATGTCGAATCTCTTAGTAATATATACCATCTGACTGTCTTTGGTGAAACACAAACCGTTATCTGCGGTTATGATACCATACACTTGCCGTGCTATCTGCATGGTAAGATGTTCATTGGCAGGTATCTGCTTACGGGTAGATATCGTTTCATCCCATGGAGCAGGTTTGATGATATATGTGGAACGGTCCTCTTCACTGGCAATACAAATCTTGTTTTCACTGATGATGGCAGGGAATTTCTCCTGTACTCCTGATACTGAAATTCTCTTCATGGCTCGCACAATCTCACCGGTATTGCGAAATTCATCAATACCAAAGTCGAGTAATGGAGACACCGTCTTTCCATCGAAAAGTTGGCGAACGGCCTGTGGACTATATGTATCATATCCGCTGGCCAATGTAGACGGACAATGTTTTATTGCTATCATTCTTTCACATTTTTAAAGTTTACTGCTCCAATCATATCTGTACCTACAGTTGCCATGAGCATACCGAAAAAATCATGCTCATCTATACGTAGTTCCCGGCAAATTACTTTGCGGTTGGCTCCTTCAGGCAGGAGATTGGTGAAAAAAGGGAAGAGATGTTCCGACTGATAAGGCTCCTTACGTAGAGGCAGGGTAACGGATATGGGATGGTTGTCTGCTACGAGGTAAGCATCATCGTAAGAAAAGGTATAATCTCGATTGGGAATATGTTCTGTAAGTATTCCTGCCTTTTTCTCATTCACATATACTTCTAGTTGTCTCATACTTCATTAAACAGTTTTACGTACCTCAAAAATCATTTCCAATCCTAACACATTGATTATTTTCTTCACTGTGCCTATCGATGGATTACCCTTTCCGCGCTCAATATCTTTGACCGTGGCAAGACTTATCTCTGCCATTTCTGCCAAATCCAATTGGGAAATGCCTAGTACCTTTCGGCGGGTTTTAATCACTTCATCTAGTTCCATAGTCTAATATATTAAACTTCTGCTGCAAATATAGCTATTTTTTAAATATGAAACAATAAAAAGTTTAATTTATTAAACTTTTTACCACTTTCGCTGACGAATAAGAGCGAAATGAGAAGAAAAGTTTATTATATTAGACTTCTTGTGGTTGACGGATGCCTTATATTCAGAGACACCTTGTGAATGTTTACTGAATAAAAAGATGCGTTGGTTGAAAACCTTTTGAAAAAACATATCTGATTGATATCATGTATCTTTATATTTTGTACATTTGCAACAAATAAATAATATACTTGATATGAGAAAAATGATATTATGGGCCGTGACATCACTCCTGTGCATGTCAGCGACAATGGCTTCTGCTACTTCAAAAGAAGAAATGAAGTGCAACTATGTGGTAAAGAATCTGCACCTGAATAAGGAAAAGGCAGCTGCATTTCGTACTGTATGTCTGGAATACATCAAAGAGCATAAGGCGGCGAACGATGCTTATGATAACTTGAAGGATAAACTGAAATCGAAGATGAAAAACGGGTCTTTGACCGAATCGGAAGCGAACCAGTTGCTGAATGCCCATTGGAACGCCGATGCAGCCGAGGTGACGGTGCGTAGGAAATACACGGAGACATTTAAGAGGCTAATCGGTGCAAAGAAAACACTGGAAGCTTTCGATTATGTCAACGATTCGATGAAGAAAGTGAAAGGTGAAAATAAAAAGAAAGATAAGGACGATGATGACGAATAATTAAATAAAAAGCACTAACTTTGCCCCAGTTTAATCCAAATTCCATCCCATGAAAGACGAAATAGACAATATGGAACTGTCTCTCCTGAATATCGGTTATGCCAAGCATAATGCCGACTGGAACTTTGGACCGATATGCGGAGCCGTCTCCCGTGTCTACTGGGCTACAGAGGGCTCCGCTTATGTCACAATAGACGGTGAACGGCATAAGATAACTCCCGATCATATCTATCTGATACCGGCTTTCGTATCACATTATGAAAATTGCGACGGGATATTTCAACATTATTATGTCCATATAGCTGATACATCGCAAAATATATTAAGGTTGTTCGAAAGATACAAACTGCCTTTCGAACTGCCTGCCGATGACGATACCAAATCTGTCATCGGCAAACTGATGGAATTGTGCCCACAGATGTCTCTGCTCAGACCCAAGCCGGATACTTACGAAACATCATCATGTTTCCTGGCTTATGCCCAGCGTTTTAATCATCTACCTACGGGTATAAGGATGCAGGTAAAAGGATTGCTCCTGATGCTTTTATCCAAATTTTTCACCGAAGGCAGCGAACGCACGAATGTGAGCGACAAACGTATAGCAAAAATACAATGGACAATAGAAATGAATCTGAAGAAGACTCCTTCTATAGATGAAATGGCTTCGAGCGTTTCTCTTTGCAAGGACAGGTTTATCAGATTGTTTCATAAAGAGACGGGACTTACCCCTACAGATTATATTACGAGGAAAAAAATTCTGCGTGCACAGATTCTTCTGGCTGTGAAGGAAATGTCGGTAAAACAGGTGGCACTGGAATTGGGATACACGAATATATCATATTTCGGAAGAGTGTTTCATAAAATTACAGGTTTGTCGCCTATGGATTTTAAGAAACAGAATATGTAAATTGTCATTTTATCGACATTGCGTGTTGCGTTTATGTCATTTGTCAGATTTGACAAATGATTATTTTGCTTTTTTGTTTTTATTGTGATTATTTTGCGCTGCAAGAATCTTAACGCAAAACATAATACGATGAACCAACAAAACGAAAACGCTCCGGAAACAGGATATGCATCCAAAAGTTATCAGGTGAAAACAAAACGGTATTTTAAAACACTCACACTTGCAGATGACCCTAAACTGATAGAAAAATATAAACTTCTGCATAGCAGGGAGAAATCGTGGAAGATAGTCAGGGATGGTATACGCAGTGTCGGCATTCTCGAAATGGAACTGTTTATTTACGGAACGACCGTCTGCATGGTCATGGAGACGCCGATGAATTTCGACTTGGAATCGGCGATGGACAAGTTATCAAAACTTCCGATGCAACAGGAATGGGAAAACCTCGTGTCTGTCTTACAGAATTCGTCTATTGGGAAAACATCAGCTGACAAATGGCATCTGATGGAACGATTCTTCTATTTATATTAGGCGAGCATTATATCGACAATTTTAATCACTAAATATTTAAAGGTATGAAAACATTAAACGTAAACGGTTTGTGTGTGCTTCTGCTCCTATTGTTGTCAGGTGGTTTGACAACAGCCAATGCGCAGAATGACGGATTGTCTTATAAACAAGGTAAATTCAAACCGACGGATGAATCATTGAAGCAATATCAGTATCCGGAATGGTTCCGTGATGCGAAGTTTGGTATCTGGGCTCACTGGGGACCGCAGGCTGTGCCTCGTCATGGTGACTGGTACGCCCGTAATATGTACATACAGGGTGATGGCGATTATGAGGATCATCTGAAAAGATATGGTCACCCGTCTGTTTCCGGTTATAAAGATATTATTCCTCTATGGAAAGCGGAAAAATGGAATCCGGAAGAATTGATGAAACTATATAAACGTGTCGGTGCCAGATATTTTGTGTCTATGGGAAGTCATCATGATAATTTCTTCCTATGGAACTCTCAACTCCATAAATGGAATTCTGTCAATATGGGACCAAAGCGTGATGTAGTGGGCGAATGGCAGAAAGCGGCAAAGAAAGAGGGACTGCCTTTTGGTGTCAGTGAACATCTGGCTGCTAGTTTTACATGGTTCCAGAAAGCTCACGGGGCAGACAAGACTGGTCCGAAGGCCGGCGTTCCTTATGATGGCAACGACCCTGCTTATGCCGATCTGTACCATCAGCGTGCTTATGACGGTGACGACGGTTGGATGAGTGTCAATCCCGCCTATCAGAAAGAATGGTATTCTTATGTAAAGGAGTTGATAGATATGTATCATCCCGATCTGTTGTATTCAGACAGTGGAATACCTTTCAGCAATGAGGTGGGAAGAACCATGATTGCGCATTACTATAACCAGAGTTTGGATAAGAATGGAAATCCTACTTGTGTTTATACTTGCAAGGAGGAATCAGACGGTCGCTTCGCCCGTGATATGGAACGTGGCATATCAGAAGGTATCAGTCCTTACCCTTGGCAGACGGATACATCTATAGGTGACTGGTTTTATCGTACCGGACAAAAGTATATGACAGCCGATGAAGTGATACAGATGTTGGTTGATATTGTCAGTAAAAACGGTAACTTGCTCTTAAATGTGGTGCAGACCCCTGAGGGTGATCTGGAACCGGATGTAATGACTATTCTTGAGGGTATTGCGTCATGGATGAAGGTCAACGGTTGTGCTATTTATGGTACCCGTCCGTGGACTGTCTATGGTGAGGGACCTTCGATGAAAGAGAAACAGGAAAAAGGATGGTTTGCCGGTTTAAAGGATGTAAGGTCATACAAACCAGGTGATTTGCGCTTTACAAAGAAAGGTGATAAACTCTATGTATTTGCCATGGAACATCCACAATCGGATATAACAATCGAATCACTTACCGGTGCCCAAAAGGTGAAATCAGTGAAAATATTGGGAATGAAGTCTAAAATAAAATGGACGCAGGCGGCTAACGGTCAACTGACTATTAAGAAATCGGATCAATATCCTTCTTATCCGACTGTAGTATACGAAGTAATAATATAAATAAGAGATTAACATGCAATACTATGAAATAGGGAAAACAGGGATGAAGGTTTCATCTCTGGGTTTCGGGGCATCTTCACTGGGAGGTGTATTCCATGAACTAAAAGAGAAACAAGGTATTGAGGCTGTGTTTACAGCTGTCGAAGCTGGTATCAACTTTATAGACGTTTCGCCTTACTATGGTTATTACAAGGCTGAAACGGTACTGGGCAAGGCTCTGAAAGAGTTGCCTAGAGACAAATACTATCTTTCCACAAAAGTGGGAAGATATGGAAAAGACGGCGTAAACAGTTGGGACTACTCGGCTAAGAGGGTTACTGATAGTGTATATGAAAGTATGGAGCGCCTGAACGTGGATTATCTTGATATCATTAATGTTCATGATATCGAATTCGCAGACTTGAATCAGGTCGTAAACGAGACACTGCCGGCATTGGTGGCATTAAGGGAAAAGGGAATCGTAAAGCATGTGGGTATCACAGACTTGCAACTGGAAAACCTGAAATGGGTCGTAGACCATGTTCCGGCAGGTACGGTGGAGTCGATACTGAATTTCTGCCATTACTGTCTGTGTGATGATAAACTGGCCGACTTCCTTGATTATTTCGAATCTAAAGGTGTCGGCATCGTCAATGCGTCGCCACTGTCGATGGGACTGTTGAGCGAAAGGGGTATCCCTTCGTGGCATCCCGCCCCCAAATCGCTTGTTGAGGCTTGTGAAAGGGCTGCTGAATACTGCAAATCAAAGCATTATCCTATTGAGAAACTGGCTGTGCAGTTCTCTGTCAGCAATCCTAGGATTGCGACTACCTTGTTCAGTACGACCAATCCGCAAAATGTAATGAAGAACATAGAGGCTGTCAGTGCTCCTATCGACTGGGATATGGTGAAAGCTGTACGTGATATTATAGGCGATCAACAGAGAGTCAGTTGGTCTAATACATAAAAGGTGGAGATATGCATTACAATATCATTGATGCCCATGCTCATCTGTGGTTGAAACAAGACACCATGGTCGACGGAAAAGTAATCAAGACTTTATCCGGCGGCCGTTCCATGTTTATGGGCGAAGAGAGACAGATGCTGCCCCCGTTTATGATAGATGGAAAAAACAGTGCGGAGGTTTTTCTCTCAAACATGGATTATGCGCAAGTGTCGGGAGCAGTCATCACACAGGAGTTTATTGATGGATTCCAGAATGAGTATCTGGCGGATGTGTCTGTCCGTTATCCTGATACATTCTTTGTCTGCGGCATGTGCGAATGTAGAAAACCCGGATTCTTCTCTCAGGCTAAATCACTTATCGACAATGGTTTTAAGGCGATGACCATTCCCGGTCACAGACTGATGGATGAACATGGTGAACGTATTCCGCTCAATAGTGACGAGATGATGCGGATGTTCCATTATATGGAAGACCATGATACCATCTTATCCATCTTTCTGATGGAAGGGACGGCACAGATTCCGGAACTCAGGGAGGTGATACAGGAATGCCCCAAGCTGAAGATTGCGATAGGACATTTCGGTATGGTGACATGTGAGGGTTGGCAAGAACAGATATTATTGGCACGCAATGAACATGTAATGATAGAATCTGGTGGTATCACCTGGCTCTTTAATGATGAGTTTTATCCGTTCAAGGGCGCGATGAGAGCCATACGCGAAGCATCTGACCTGGTAGGGATGGGAAAACTGATGTGGGGGTCTGACTATCCACGCACCATTACGGCCATTACATACCGAATGTCTTATGACTTTATTACCAAATCATCTCTGATAACCGAACGGGAAAAGGCACTCTTCCTAGGGGAGAATGCACTGAATTTTTACGGTTTCAAAGGCTTCAGAGATTTACCTTATATTAAAAATATGTCAGAATAAAAACACACAATGAAAAATCAATCTTATCGAATACCCTTAGCCCTGATATTCAGCCTGTTCTTCTTATGGGCTATCAGCAGCAACCTACTGCCGACAATGATTCGCCAGTTGATGAAAACCTGCGAACTGAATCCTTTTCAGGCATCATTTACCGAAAGTGCATATTGGTTAGCTTATTTCATCTTTCCTATCCCGATAGCGATGTTCCTGAAAAGGTACAGTTATAAGGCAGGCATCATATTCGGCCTGTTGTTGGCAGCCTTCGGCGGTCTGCTGTTTTTCCCGGCTGCGATACTCAAAGAATATTGGGCATATCTGTGCATCTTTTTCGTTATTGCTACAGGAATGTGCTTCCTCGAGACAGCTGCCAATCCTTATGTTACGATATTAGGTACCCCCGAAACAGCTGAACGCCGACTCAATCTGGCGCAATCGTTTAATGGGTTAGGGGCGTTTATCTCCGCTATGTTCCTTAGTAAACTGGTATTGTCGGGTGCCTCATATACAAGAGATACCATTCCATCCGATTATCCGGGGGGATGGACCGCATACATTCAGTCGGAAACGGATGCGATGAAACTTCCTTATCTTATTCTGGCCATTTTGCTTATGGTCATTGCTGTCATATTTATCTTTTCGCGACTACCGAAGATTGGTGATGAAAGTGAGGACACGACAGCTTCAAAGAAAGAAAAGTTGATAGATTTCAGTGTATTGAAACATTCTCATCTGCGGTGGGGCGTTATCGCACAGTTTTTCTATAACGGCGGACAGACCGCATTCAACAGTCTGTTTCTGGTGTACAGTTGTTCTTATGCCGGAATATCTGAAAAAGTTGCCACTACATTCTTCGGATTTTATATGTTGGCCTTCCTTGCAGGACGTTGGATAGGTACCGTACTGATGATTAAGTTTAAACCGCAGAATATGCTGTTGACTTACGCTATAGTCAATATCGTCCTATGTGTCGTGATTGTCACTTATGGAGGTATGGTAGGACTATATGCGATGTTGGCGGTATCGTTCTTTATGTCAATCATGTATCCCACACAGTTCTCTTTGGCATTGAAAGGTCTTGGCAATCAGACGAAGAGCGGCTCTGCCTTTCTGGTGATGGCCATTGTCGGTAATGCCTGTCTACCGCAGTTTACAGCATATATCATGCATTGCAACGAACAGATTTATTATATCGCATATTGTGTACCGATGGTCTGTTTTGCATTCTGTGCATATTATGGTTGGAAAGGATATATCGTAAAAGATTAAGAAGAAATATATAATAAACAAATAAACAATGAAAGCAGTTCAAATAGTAGAACCTCTATTGATGGAGGTGACGGATATAGAGAAACCGGCAGTGTCTGACGGTCAGGTTTTGGTAAAAATAGAGTATGTAGGATTTTGCGGTTCCGACCTGAATACATTCCTAGGCAGGAATCCGATGGTAAAGCTGCCTGTCATCCCCGGGCATGAAGTAGGCGCTGTAATCGAGGAAGTTGGCAACAATGTTCCTGTCGCGTTTAAAAAGGGAATGAATGTGACATTGAATCCATATACGAACTGTGGAAACTGTGCATCATGCCGGAACGGGCGTGTCAATGCTTGCAAAAATAATGAGACACTAGGTGTGCAGCGTAATGGTGTGATGTGCGAATATGCAGTCGTGCCGTGGGAGAAAATAATACCGGCTGACGGTTTGTCGAGTCGTGTTTGCGCTTTGATAGAACCGATGAGTGTGGGATTCCATGCTGTCGCCCGTGCCCAGGTGGTTGACAATGAGTACGTGATAGTCATCGGTTGTGGTATGGTAGGAATGGGGGCTGTCATCCGCGCTTCGCAGAGAGGTGCGACGGTCATCGCGGTAGACCTTGATGATAAAAAACTGCAACTGGCAAAATATATAGGTGCTAGTTACGTTATCAATTCAAAAACCGAAAATGTGCATGCACGACTGGAAGAAATAACTGAAGGTTATGGTGCCGATGTCGTGATAGAAGCCGTAGGCAGTCCCGCCACTTATGTGATGGCGGTCGACGAGGTAGCTTTTACAGGCAGAGTGATCTGCATCGGTTATTCAAAAACCGACGTTAGTTTTCAGACTAAACTTTTCGTTCAGAAAGAACTCGACATCCGTGGTTCAAGAAATGCGCTGCCGGCAGATTTTCGTGCAGTCATTAAATATTTGAGAAATGGAATCTGTCCTGTTGATGAACTGATTACCAAAGGGGTAAAACCGGAAGGCGGATTGGATGCCATGAAAGAATGGGCGGCAAATCCTGGAAAAGTGTTCAGAATACTTGTGAAATTCAATTAGTATAAAATGATTAATGTAGATATATTTTAACGGAGAAAAATGCCATGGAAAAATTTAATAGATTTATTACGTTATTGATATTGTTGGTAATATGTAGTATGTATGCAAATGCCCAACAACTGTATGTGGGTGCCAACTATCATCCTCATGATGATAAGAATCTGGAGAAGATAAGGAAAGATATATCCTTGATGAAGGATGCCGGACTTAACGTCGTAAGGATGGGACATCTGGCTTGGGACAGTTATGAACCAACAGAAGGCAATTATGATTTTGAATGGTTCGATAAGGTAATGGATATGATGAACAAAGCCGGAATCAAGGTCATTCTTGATATAGCTATCCGACCGGCACCGTTATGGCTTCATCAGAAATATCCATCAATAGATGTCATAGATGCCAGTGGTAACAGACTCTATCCCAATCATCGTTATATGGAGGATGTCGGTGATCCGATGTATCAGAAATATGCACTGATGTTTGCGGATGCGATGTCTAAGCATTATGCTGGTCATCCGGCATTGTTGGCCTTCGGTATAGACAACGAGTCGGGCGATGGACCTATTTCTTATTCGGAAGGGGTGAAAGGACGATTTATTACTTGGTTGAAAAAGAAGTATACTTCTGTTGATAACCTGAATCAGGCATGGAATGGCCAGCGGTGGTCAAGAACATTAAGCAATTTTGAGGAAGTAGGTTTACCGATGTCGGGGTCAATAAGCGGAGCTCCTGAAAGGATGCTTGACTTCAGACGGTTTGTTTCAGACGAGGTTAATGGAATTCTGTCCAAAGTGATGGACGTGGTCGGTAAGAATGCACCACATGCCTTGCTCAATACGAATGCATGGTATTACAGTCCACTGAAATATTTCGATTATTCAGAAATCGCTTATTCCGGTAAGATGACAAGAGAGGGGTGTGGCTTTTATCCTGGCGGTTCTCTTGTAACCAATTGGGGCGTGATGAATGCGTTGTTTGGTATAGACAGGATACAATTTGAAAGTAAAAACCCGTTCTGGTGTTCGGAATTCACGACAATGACAGCTGTCCCTGGTTCTATACGAAAGTCGGCTTACGCCACATTGATGTATGGCAACCAGATGGTGTGTGGTTGGACATGGCAGAGTATGCACGGCGGTGAAGAACAGTACCTGGAAGGTATGCTCGACTGGGACGGAATACCTAACCGTAAATATGATGAATACAAACAGATAGCAACGGAATTCAAGAAAATACAGAAATATTTTCCATATAAACCGAATCCAGAAGTGGGACTGGCTTTTTCTTTCCCTAGTCAGATAGCCAGCAGTTCATTCCCCGAACAACATGAAAATCAGTTGCAGGCATGTTTCGACCTGTTCTATTATCGTAATATGGATGTGAATGTGGTTGACATCAGCAAAAGTGATTTGGCTTATAAATTACTTTTTGTCCCTGGTGTAGCGGTGATGGATGATGTGACAGCAGATAAAATACGTGCGTTTGTAAAGAAAGGCGGTACTGTGGTGATGACTAGCAATTCTGCTGTTGTGGATGAACATGGAAAGGTCTTTGAGACGACACATCCCGGAAAGCTCAGTGATGTGTTCGGTATACGCGTTGCCAGTTATGAAGAGGTTGAGGCTATGAACGAATTATCCAGAAAATCATATCAAGGGAAGAAACTGTCACTGTCATTCCGTTCGGAAAATACGGATGTGGAGTCGACCAGATATGATGTCATAGACAGTAGGAAGGCGGAAGTATTGGCCATGATAAACAGTCTGGATAAGGATTACCCTATCATCACAATGAATAGTTACGGGAAAGGTAAAGCGATATACGTCGGACTGCCTGCAAACAGTGGTGCGCTCAATGTGATAGTGGACAAACTGATTGCACAACTAGACATCAAACGTGGTCCGGAAGTTCCCGCAGGTGTGATGGCACGAAATATAGATGCGAACCATGTTCTGTATCTTAACACCACTTCCCTGCCATTGAAAATTAAAATAAAGGGTAAGGCAAAAAGTCTTTTGTATGATAAAAGCTATGACAATGAATTCGACATTCAACCATTTGAACCGGATTTTATAGTCAGTGATGCTGCTAATTAAATACCTTTACAGTGACACATTTAACTTACAGGGCTTTCCCTTACTGTTCAAGATAACTTGGGCATGTCCATTGAATGCACGAATATGCATCTGTTTGGTTGACAAGTCTTTCGCATGTTCCATGCCTGTGAAGGCTGAATCACCATTGCCCCATCCTATCATATTGACATCACTTTCCACTGTCAGTTGTGCGCAGCTTGTAGGAACCAGTCGTCCTTTGCTGTCAATGACACTGATATCGGCAACAGTGATGTCATGATAGGTGTGCTTCTCTATTCTTACATTTTTTGCCGAACCCGCCGTCTCCAGATGTTCGCTTGTTACCTTGCGTCCACCTATATATCCAATAGCTTCCAGTTTGCCTGGCTGATAGATGGCTGTCCAGGACAAATGTCCATTTTGGGGCATTGTCTTACGTCCCATGTTCTTCCCGTTGACGAACAGTTCTACCTCTTCACAATTGCTGTAAGCCCAGATATCTACGTTCTCCCCTTCGTGTCCTTCCAGATTCCAGTGAGGTAAAAGATGAACGATGGGCTTGTCGGGAATCCAGCACGCCTTCAGATAATAGGCTTCGTCCTTGGGAAATCCACAATAGTCGAATACACCAAACTGGCTCCCTGTGGCAGGATAGGAAAGAGGAACGGGTTCTCCACGATAGTCGAATCCAGTCCAGTAGAAAAATCCCATAAGCCAAGGACGAGCGGCATAAAACTTCATGCCACGTTCTATTCTGTTGTATGTACTGTCTGTATCAGCGAAACGGTTTAGGCTGGGCATCCGTCCGCTGGGATTAGCCAGCCTGAATAGGTCGCCTTCGTCTTGTTGTGTGTGTGTTCCATCATATTTGGAAGATAATTCATGATAGTATACGCCACGTGTACCGCATCCTGTCGTTTCCTCACTTCCAAAAGCTATACGGTCGGGGAAACGCTGACGATAGGCATCTATGGGATGTTGTTTGATATAGTTGTAGCCTGCCACATCCGTTCCTTCTAATATTTTAGGACCTCCCGCAGATGCTACGGCCACCAATCTGGTGGAATCTATGCGATGAAAGCGTTCGCACATGGTGCGGGCCATACCGACACCTCGCTCATCTCCCTCTACGCCCCATTCTTCATTAGCTATGCCCCATAGGAATACAGATGGATGATTCCGGTCATGTCTAATCATATTTTCTGCGACGGAGAGTTGAAAATCGTTGATGCCCATCAGTCTGTTTTCTTCAAAGACGAGCATTCCCAGTTCATCACATATATCCAGCAATTCCGTTGTCATTGGATTATGACTGGCTCTATAGGCATTAGCACCGAAACTTTTCATTCTTTCTATGCGATAACGTTGTAGTCCGTCAGGAATGGCGGCGCCTACACCGGCGTGGTCCTGATGATTATTAAAACCTTGTATTTTTACATGAACCCCATTGAGAAATAGTCCGTAATCTTTATCCATACGTATTGACCGGAACCCTGTGCGAGTATCGCAACTGTCGATGGCAAGTCCTTTTACCATAACTTTTGTTCGAACCTTATATAAATACGGTCTTTGCAGACTCCACAAGAGAGGATTTTTCAAAACTGTTGTTGTGGTGGCACTTTGGTGACTTCTAGGGAGCAACTGTGTCCCGTCGGAAGTCATTCGGGCAACGACATGTCCGTCGGGAGCGATGATTTCGTGCAGTAACTGATAAGGAGACGTGTTATCGTTGCTTTCATTGCATACGTCGGTTTCCACGTATACTCGAGCTTGCTGGAAGTCGGGAGACAGGTCGGCATGCACAAAAACTCCGTCGGTACTAATGTGTAAAGGTGCGCTTTTTGTCAGCCATGTATGTCGGTATATCCCTGCACCCTCATAGAACCATCCTTCTTCGAAGGTGGCGTCGGCACGCACGCAGACCAGGTTGGTCTGATTCTGACCGTCTCCGTATAACAGATAATCCGTGATGTCATAATCCTGATGCTTGTAACCGCTGGATTCATGTCCTACAAGGAATCCGTTGACCCATATCTGTGCATCTCTGAAAATACCATCAAACTGAAGGCGTATATGTTTTCCACGGTCACTTTCCGGGATATTGAATTTTTTGCGATACCATCCGATACTTGTCTCAGGATATTGCCATCCCACCGTTTTATGTCCATGGCTATAACTGGCCTTTTCAGCGAAAGGTAAATCCACGGCAAAGTCGTAAGGGAGGTCTATGTCTTTCCATTGCAGGGAGTCTTCCTGAAACTTCATACTGTATGGCCCAGTGTTATGAATTGAGTTGGCTTTCGCAAAATAATTGAAATATTCGGTTCCGCAGCCGAAGTCTTTAGTCGGATCTGCTGCATTTCCACGGGCAAAATGCCAGTTCTGGTCAAAGCATATTCGTTCACGTTGAGCCATTGCGACTACTGAAATGATGATACATAACGTCGTTAAAGACAACCGATAGTGGTGATTCATGATAAGTATTTAATATATTTAAGGATATTCAAAGTCAGGCATATTTAAAATGTACCTTTTATTTTATCCATTGATGAGAGTCGTTGATGAACATTTATGATGCAAAGATACTACATATTTTCGATAGGGCAAAATAGTTCATAGAAATTCCTTCCTTATCACTCCCTCAATATATATAGGAACTTCCAATTTACATTTTCAAAAGATAAGAATGCATCATCAGTAAAAATGGTATTTAAACTTTGCGGATGAACTATAAAAAAATGAAAAAAGCTAAGTGATTGATTATTCAATACTTAGCTTTTTTCTTGGTACCCAGAGCCGGGGTCGAACCGGCACGGATTGCTCCACTGGTGTTTGAGACCAGCGCGTCTACCAATTCCGCCATCTGGGCTTATAAGCGGTTGCAAAGGTACGAATAAAATCTGAACTGGCAAACTTTTAGTAGAAAAAAACTTAAAATCTTTGCTCATGTCATTTATAATTTCTAACTTAGTCGAAAATTATTAAAG
>NZ_CALMHT010000080.1 GCF_937863835.1 uncultured Prevotella sp. | reverse complement strand
AGGTGCTAAATGTAAGACTAACTGTGACCAAACTGTCGCAACCCCGGATGTTCTGGAGTCTGACCTGACCTGATGGATTGTTTTTATCAAATATGGTATTGCCAACTGTAAGGCTAAAATTGGGATCGCAGCTTGTTCTTATCACTGGTGTAACTGGTGATGGAGAAAAGTAATTGAGTTGGACAGCAATGATGCTATCACATGTGCCTGGAATAGCTGATGGAATCACAGTATTGCCTGATGGTCTGGTTTCAGAATATACATCCTTGCCAACAATAAATACCTCACCCTGACACAAAGATCTGGAAATCTGCCGTCGCAGCAGTGGTTTTGTAAAAAATGTAATAGATGGGCTATAGTTAAAAGTACATCCCGTGCCTGAAAGGGCAATACTGTCCAAAGTTATGGTAATGGATTGATTTACAGGCAAATTATTAAAATCAAAAGGTCCTGTATTTTTAGTGCATATATTAATAGAATCAGGACTGGTTCCTGTGACTTTTGTCGTCAGACTATATTGTTGTCCGGCAGAAGTTGTTGTTGTAAGAAAAATATTAGAACCTGTGGTGGCATTGTTATTTATGGTAATTTTTTGTAACTATTTACGTCAAAAATATTTAAAATTAAGTACAAATATAAAAATAAAATATATATTTGTAACATTTATAGACCTGACCTGAAAATAGAACTCTGAAATTTGGTAAACAATCAAACAGAGTACTTATCAAAAATATATACGAAATACTTTCTGAACATCCTTTATTAAAAGCAAAAGGAATAACACTCAGCGGTGATAGTGAATCATTGGTTGCCGTGATATTTTTGTTATTAGATGAGATTCAAAGGCGAGACGAAATAATAGAAAGGCAAAATAATGAAATTATGGCATTAAGGGCCGAGGTTTCAGAGCTCAAATCTAGATTAAACCAAAATAGCAACAACTCTCACAAACCACCATCAAGTGATCCCTATAGGAAAGCAGCCACACCTAGGAAGAAGGGTGGAAAACGAGGCGGAAAAGAAGGTCACCAAGGCAAAGGAATGGACAGGCTACAATTTACAAATGAGGTAGAATTAAAAGTAGAAACTGAACGTTGTGAATGTGGGGCAGATTTGATGGCTGTAAAAGGTGAAATTTCAGAAGTACGACAAGTACAAGACATACCTGAGCCACAGGTAGTAGTCACAGACTACAAACAACAAAAGAAGACTTGTCCTTGCTGCGGGAAGGAACATTTCGGTATATTTCCACAAGGAGTAAACGCCCCGGTTCAATACGGTAACAATGTCAAAACTCTAAGCGTACTGCTGTGCAACGATTACAAGGTACCTATTCAGAAAGTATCGCAATTGCTCAGCGATTTATATGGATTATTCCCCAACGTTTCCACAATAGTAAAATATAATGCTAAGGCATATGAGAAAATGGAAGCGGTAGAGATGTTAATCAAGAAATCAATACTATCATCTCTGGTCGCACATTCAGATGAAACAGGTATTCGAGTTGGCGGAAAGATGTTTTGGCTTCATGTAATGAGTACTTGTATGTTCACCTATCTTTTTACACATAGTAAAAGAGGGTTGGAAGCCTTGAAAAGTGAGTTAAGTCTCATCAAAGATTACACAGGGAAACTTGTGCACGATAGTTATGCGAGCTACTTCAATTTCTTAAGTATCATACATGCCTTATGTGGCGCACATATCATAAGAGAGCTTACCTCACAAGAGGAAATAGGTAGGCAATGGGCAGTTAAAATGAAAACACTTCTACTAAAACTTAAAGCAACCGATGAAGAACAAAACATGAACAACAGAGAAAATATAGTAAAGCACTACCAACAAATATTAACAGACGGAATCCAAGAAGAGCCACCACCTGAGAGAAAAGGCAAACGAGGAAGAGAGAAAAAAAGTAAAGGGCTTAACTTGATAATTCGTATGCAAACCAACATGGATGCAGTGTTACTATACGCCTTTGATCCCGAAGTTCCCTTTACCAATAATCAAGCGGAGAGAGATTTTAGGTTTTCAAAGGTAAAAATGAATGTATCTCATTGCTTCAGAAGCACCGATGGAGCAACTCACCATGCTCGTATTATGAGTGTGATCTCAACTGCAAGGAAACATAATATGAACGTATTCGACACCATCAAAAATATTTTTGAAGGCAAATCATTCTGTTTCTCTCACCAGGCCTCGTAAATAGTTACGAATTTCGCTCATTAAAAGAATAATCATAAAATGCGCTTATTCTGCCATGTAAGGTAAGGCATTCGTTGTCCATTTAAATCCATTTTTGTCAGATACATATGTAAACCTGTAGTGTTGAGTCCTGTCAAATCGTGATGCAAGAAAACTCTTGCTATCATATATTGGTCGTTGAGTTACGGAGCCCCATTCGCCGATTTCTGTGATTGTATTGTCATATTTTGCTGAAATGTGTGTATATTCCGAAGTTTTGACCCTCAACGCCCCACCATATTTCGAGTACCCGTCGTCAAAGCCATAGCCGTAGTAGCCGCTGATATTTATTATTTTTGAAAAACTTTCAGGTGTAGTGATCCCCAATCCCAATCTAGCTTTTTCATACAAGTTGAACGATATAACTTTGTCAGATCGGAAGAGCACACGTCT
>NZ_CALMHT010000079.1 GCF_937863835.1 uncultured Prevotella sp. | reverse complement strand
ACAGTTGTTTCCAGTCACCTGAACCTCCAGCAAACATCATAACACCGGCTGCGAGAAATACAAGGGTGATAATACCACTAATAAAACCTTTCTTTACTGTAACTTGTGGATTTTTTGCCTCTTCTGCACTCATTGATGCTCCTTCTATAGCTAGGAAGAACCAGATGGCGAATGGAATAGATGCGCATATACCGCCAATCGTACCCATAGAGAAGGTATCAGAACCAGCCCATCCGTTAGTCAGGAAGTTGGTCAGTGCAAAACCTGGTGCTACAACACCCATAAACACCAACAATTCACATATAGCTATAATGGTTACTGCCAACTCGAACGTAGCTGCCGCCGAAACACCACATAAGTTGAGCGCTACAAACAGAGCATAAGCCACTATCGCTATGGTTACAGGACTCAGTCCCGGAAACAAATCACTAAAGTAGGCTCCGATAGCCAAAGCTATTGAGGGCGGGGCACACACATATTCGATGAGTGTGAATGTTCCTGCCAGGAAGCCTCCCATCGGACCATAAGCGCGACGGGCATAAGCGAACGGTCCGCCGGCTTGTGGTATGGCACAGGACATCTCCGTAAAACTAAAGATAAATGTTAAATACATGACGGCTACAAATAATGTGGCAATCAGGAAACCTAATGTTCCTCCTGATGCCCAACCGTAACTCCATCCGAAATAATCTCCTGAAATAACAAGACCTACTGCTATTCCCCATAGGTGAAAAGCGTTCAACTTACGCTTTAATGTCGATTTTTGCTTACCCATACCTTATTGAATTTATTAATTTGTGTATTGTGTCGTTTATTTGTGTTGATATAGCCTCCTGAAAATATCATTTTGCCAACTTTCAAGTGCAAAGTTACAACAAAAAGAAATAAAATAAGGAATATTACTATCAAAAAGATATATTAAAAACATAAATAATTACTTTTTGATAATTTAAGCATGTAATTTGTTTCCAAATTGAAACTAAAATATCGCAAATGGTTCCAATTTGACACCTTTGTGCATAAATCAGGAATATTTGTATCAAAAAGGAGCCTCAAAACAAAAAAAGGCAGAATCTTTCGATTCTGCCTACATATTAATTATAATAAAAATTATTTCTGCATATCATAAACCACCTGCATCAATTTCTTGCCTATGGCATCAGCATCTTCCATCGTTGAAGCTTCACTATAAACACGGATAATCGGTTCGGTGTTACTTTTACGGAGATGAACCCATTTGTCGGGGAAGTCTATTTTAACTCCATCTATATCCGTGATCTTTTCGTCCTTAAACATTTCTTTTACCTTCACCAATATTGCATCAACATCTGTTGAAGGTGTCAGGTCAATACGATTCTTTGCTATAAAGTAATTAGGGAATGTGGAACGCAGTTGACTGACTTTACATCCTTTGTGAGCTAGAGATGACAAGAAAAGGGCAATACCGACAAGCGCATCACGACCGTAATGGCTCTCCGGATATATGACTCCGCCATTGCCTTCACCACCGATAACAGCATGAACGTCCTTCATCTTTGTTGTAACATTCACTTCACCTACAGCAGCAGCCGTATATTTACCTCCATGTTTTTCTGTCACATCACGTAAAGCACGTGTTGAACTTAAGTTGGATACTGTATTACCGGGTGTCTTACTCAACACATAATCGGCTACGGAAACCAACGTATATTCTTCTCCGAACATCTTGCCGTCTTCGCATATAAACGCGAGTCTGTCGACATCGGGATCAACGACAATTCCAAGATCAAACTTACCTTTGCTCATTTCTCCCATAATACCACCGAGGTTTTTCTCTAAAGGCTCTGGATTATGGGCGAAATCACCAGTTGCTTCTCCATTGAGGAACGTATATCTGACGCCAAGAGCATCAAGCAATTGCGGCAGGATAATGCCACCAACAGAGTTAATGGAATCAACACACACATTAAACTTCGCAGCTTTAATAGCATCTACATCTACAAGTTTGAGGGCAAGAACACTATCAATGTGTTTTTTATTATATGTATTGTCTTCCGTATACTGTCCAAGGTTATCAACCTCGGCATAGTCGAAATCTTCTTTATCTGCGATGCTCAACACTTCGTTTCCATCATCCTTCGTAAGGAATTCTCCCTCGTTATTAAGTAGCTTAAGGGCATTCCAATGACGAGGATTATGACTGGCCGTAATAATAATACCGCCATCGGCACCTGACATACGAACAGCCAGTTCGGTAGTAGGTGTTGTAGCCAGACCGATATTAACCACATCATAACCGAAGCCCATAAGTGTTCCACATACCACCTTTGCTACCATATCGCCTGAGATGCGGGCATCTCGGCCGACAACGATTTTACCACTGTTCGACTTTCCACTACGACGTATAAACGTAGCATAAGCTGTTGTAAACTTAACAATGTCTAACGGGTTAAGTGTATCACCCGTCTTTCCGCCGATTGTTCCGCGGATACCTGAAATAGATTTAATAAGTGTCATTGTTATCTTCCCCTTTGGTAAGTTATTTCATAATAGCATGGGTAAACATACTGTGAAGCATACGCCTGTCCTTCTGAATGAGGTACAATAAGTTTCACCTTAGCTATTTCTTCATTTTCATTCGTAGGTCTGCCTATCTTGATATATGACAACGGAACTAGCCATCCCGAAGGTACAGATGTAGATGAATAGGCATAATACATCAAGCTATTGGTATCAAATGAGGCTGTGAAAGTCCCGCTTGAATTGTAGACACTCATAATCTCAGGCTGAGCACTAAACGCATTAAGTTGGTCTGTAAGCTGAATCGTATCCCTATTTTGTGTCTCGTTGACAACTTCTATATTCTTTTCGGTGAAACGACATATTACCGTTGCACTTTCACCATCTTTGAGCTTTGCGCCACAACCTTCGCGGACGATCTGCATATACACCCCTGAATTATTAAGTAAGACATATTCATTCTTACTTTTTGCAGTGTCTGTAGTATAATTCTGAGCTTCAAACTGATCTTGTGATATGACTGTGATAGAAGAATCACTGATAAACTGATTGATTGCAGCACTTTCTTCTTTTTTCTGGTCTGCGTATGTCTCAGTATCATTACATCCTACTATCATCATAGTAGCGATAACGGATAAAAGCGCGATGGCTGTTTTTTTCATTCTTTTCTATTTAGTTTAAATCGTGGCAAAATTACAAAAAAGCGGGCAAATAAGGAAAAATAGAAGTTGATATTATGCTACTTTAACTGATTATTAAAGTCTTAATCGTTCCTGAAAATGAATAATCGCTAATTTAACAATATTTTCAGCTTCTTCCATCGTACAATATAATCTACCGCCTGCTGCATTCAGGTGTCCGCCCCCATTAAAGTATTTGTTTGCCACTTCATTACATGGAAAATCATCAACAGAACGAAGACTGACCCATATCAGATTGTCTTTTTCCGTGTCTTCACGTAAAGAGATGGACATCTTAAGTCCTTTTATCTGTAACGGCATATTTACCAGTCCCTCGGCATCACCTTTTTTAAAGAAAAATTTGTTCATATCCTGTCGGGAAATCGTAAAGTATGCGACATGATAATCTTCATATACCTGCATCTTCTGATATAGTATATATCCGATAAGACGCAGGCGGGATGCACTGTAATTATTATATACATTGCGGTATATTTTGTCTTTATCTATATTCTTTGTCAACAACTGACTGATAATAAAGAATATTTCCGGACTATTCGAATTATACGTGAAACCACCTGTGTCTGTCATCATTCCGCAATAGATAGGAATCGCCATGTTCTTATCCATTTTTTCAAAAGCATCCAACTGCCATAATAACCGGAAAACAAGTTCGCTGGTTGAACTTAATTCTGGATGCGAAATGGTGAGGACAGTATCCATTTCCGGATTCGGATGATGGTCGATCATTACTTTCCTTGCCTTACTTTCCAGCAAGGCATCACTCATGGCATCCAATCTTTGTGCACAATTGAAATCGAGACAAAATATAGCATCTGCATCCGAAAAGGCCTTGTCCAAAACCGCTTTCTTCTTGTCATATCTTAATATGTCATCAGCACCCGGAAGCCAATGCAGAAAATCAGGAAACTGATCCGGGACTACCAACATGGGGTGTTTGCCTAATGTACGCAAATATTCAGTCCAAGCCAGCGTGGAACCGATAGCATCACCATCAGGATTGACATGGCAACAGACAATTATCTTATCAGATGTGTTTATCAGGTCGGTGATAATGGCACATTCATTCTCATTTAATATATTAATATGCATAATGGGTGCAAAGTTAATAAAAAAGGCGCATCATCGATGCGCCTTTTCCAATTATTTATTGTTTAAAACAACTTGTTAGGATAGACACCTGAATCAATAAGACTTTGTATCTTGTCAACAACCGACTGACGGTCAGCGGCATAAGTTACGCCAAACCATTTACTTGTTGTATCAAGAACTTTGACGGTGGCAGTCTTTTCATTAATCAACTTATTCACCATCAACGGTATAAAGAATTCGGCTTTGAGATTTGACATATTAGCCGGATCCGACAAGAATTCTTTAAAATAAGCTTCGCTGTGTTCGAAATAATCAGGAGTGAATCCCCACATATTCATTGAGACAGGAGTATTATCTTCTACTGCTACCCATTTACCATCTTCGTCTTTGTACGAAACAGGACCATTAACACGCATAATCTCTGTACGTTCAACGACAGTGGTTAAATTTTCTTTGTCATCCTTTGAACAGATTCCGCGAGCTACAGTACCATTCTCTGACAATGTATTCCCAACACGGAAACCAACCATTGCATAATCATTTTTACTGTCTTCGGGCAGTTCTGACAAAAATTTGCCTATTACCATGAAAGCATCACGATTATAGAAATCATCGCAATTGATGACACAGAAAGGTTCTTTAATCGCATCTTTCGCCATCATTACCGCATGATTTGTACCCCATGGCTTCACTCTGTCTTTCGGACATTCAAATCCTTCAGGAAGAGAATCCAGACTTTGGAAACATAATTCGACAGGTATATGTCCTTCGTATTTACTAAGAATCTTTTCACGGAAGTCTTTTTCAAAATCCTTACGGATAACAAATACGATCTTACCGAAACCGGCTTTGATTGCATCATAAATAGAATAATCCATAATCGTTTCACCATTGGGACCTAAACCGTCCAATTGTTTCAGACCTCCATAACGGCTACCCATACCGGCAGCCAAGAGTAATAATGTTGGTTTCATTTTCTTTTTATTTAAGCGTTAGTTATAATATATGAACTGCAAAGATAATATTTTTTTAAAACTTATACAAATCTATTTCAGATTAAAATATGAAATAAATAAACTTTCAACTTTTAGAACGGATATCCGACGGCAAAATTAAGTGTCTGACCATCTTTGAATGTCGGGATGTTATAATAGCCGCTCTTACCTGTTTCGTAAGGTACATGTATTCCGATACCCCAATCTACTCTGATAATCAGGAAATCCAAATCGTATCGTATTCCGATACCGGTGCCAGTAGCCATCTCCTTAAACATGTTCTTAAACTTAAACTGTGAGCCGGCTCGATATCCGTCGTCTTTGATTGCCCAAATATTTCCGGCATCAAGAAAAGCAGCGCCATAGAGATTGCCAAATATATTAAAACGATATTCAAGATTGGCTAACAGTTTCATGTCCCCAGTCTGGTCTACATACGACAGTCTCTGTACGTCTGTGTAATAACTTCCGGGACCGATACTTCGCGCCGCGAAAGCCCTTATGCTATTAGCTCCACCTATATAGAACTGTTCATTGTATGGCGCACTGGAGGAGTTTCCATAAGAATAGATCAAACCCGCACCTATATGTGCTATCAACTGACTCTTGTTGGTCAGTTGCCACGTCTTTCTGAAATCGGTCTGGATTTTAAAAAACTGTGCATACGGGTTTTTGAACATTTCCTTATTTTCATCATTCCAACTTTTTCCGGAAACCATATATCCTAAAGAAAGGATGTTACCGGCCTCCGTAACAGACGTTTCCCATTGTATCGGATTACGATATTTTGAGGGGCTCGTATAGGTATAGGTATACTTCATCTTCGGTATAAACTGATTCTGCATAGATATCATTAAATAGGGATTAGCCACACAGATAGAATCAAACTTGTCTGTCGAACTGTTCATATATTGATATGCTATAATCAATGGACTAAACTCATGCATAGAAGTGGCTGATGTCTGAAATCTGTAAGTAAGTTCGCCGGAGACCGTATGCATTCTGAAATAACTGGCCCTGTTTATAATGTTAGAAGATACTTTAATCAACGTGGAAGGGGTGGTATAAAATCTATGACGCAGACGGAAAGGCAACATCAATCGCGGCAATTCCAAAGAAGCGTCTCCACCATATTCGTATGAATGAATCTGGTTTCCGGAACCTTGTACATTGTTACCTACTTGCCATTCGTAAGAACCGTTTAGATTAATATCCAGTTTTTCACCACCACGGAAAGCATTCCTTTTGGTAAAACCGACTTTCAGTCCCGGGCCTGTACGGCCGTTTGTCTTATTGATATAATTTGATTCAATATAGAAATCATAAGGTTTGTCCAGTACACAATTCAAGAACATATCCAGAGTGTCACATGCTGATGTGGTATCACGTGGGGCGAATTTGAAATCTGTCAGACTAAAGCACCCGGAGGCACTGACCTTGTTGGCTGATTCTACATAATTTTGATAACTATACAACTGTTTGGGCCTTAATTTCAAGTCTTTCAATATAACCCTCTGACGGATTGGTGGGCGTTTCCCATTAAAATGCACTGTCAGAGAACGATGTGTAATCGAATCCTTCAGTTCTTCCATAAACTGCCTACGTATCTCTACATCAAGTTTACCGATGTACCATTTATGTTTCGCTTTATCAGGTATATCATCCGCCAACTGGAAGTGCAATTGCACTTTACCCGGATTGGATAATGTATCCGCCAAATAGGTAGCATAACCCGACTGATAATAATAATAACCGTTATTACGGAACATAGCACTAATCCGGTTCCTTTCCGCATCCAATGTAGATACGTCAAAGGCATCTCCACTATGAATGACCGACTGTTCCATGCTCGTCTGAATCAGACTGTCTGCTCTATAGGGGAAACCTACATACTTTATTGTATCCAACGTATACAGATGATTCAAACTCACATTATATCCTATCTTGCATTCCTTTGGATTCTTCTGATTTATCTTTTTAAAATCGACCTTACCGTTAAAATACCCATGGTTACGAAGAACCGACTTGGCTACAGATGCACGCAATTCGGGATTCACCCAACTCATAAGAACTGGAGCTTTGCCGAATGATTTTGTAACCCACTTGCTAAATGGTGATTCGGATGAAGAAAAAGCATTCCAAACCCATAAACCGTAAGGGAAAGGTGTACGATAATAAGAACTTCCGAAGAAAGCTCCATTAGGTGCACATGCTAAAGCCGCTTCCACTTCTTCCTGAGTCGTTATGAAATGGTCATTTTTCTCATAATTATCATATTCTATTTTCGTCAATCCGGTATACAACTGGTCACCGTCCGGTATATTCTTAGTTGTAGAACAAGATAACGATATCATTATAATAAGTATAAATGATATAATATGTATTTGTTTATATGTCAATAACTTCTTCATCAAACATTATTTTGTTTTCACTGAATCCATTGGTGGAACAACATCAGCAGTATCATCTTTAAATTTTAAAATATCCTTGAAATGCTGTACTTTACGACGTATAATGAATCCAACTCCATAGTCGGTCGTCTCACCTTCCAACCAATCATAGACATTGCGGTTGTAAAACAGTTTAACATATTTGTTAGCCGTATTGTCCAAACGGTATTCAAAGGTGACATTATCAAAGAACGACTGGTTTTGATTCTGTACATCAGAACCTGTAGAAACCTTTCCTCCAACAACGATATTCAATCTATTGTTCCAAAAACGTTTGGCAAACTTAAACGAATAGTCTGTGTGTGAATTACCCGAAGCATCAGTCGAATTATCCATACCGAAACTGAGGTCAAGTGTTCTCATCGCATTTCCGGCGATACCGTTTATCTCACTCTGCAAGAACGAATTGAGCGCACTGTTCATAGAGAAGCCACTTGTATTTCCATCTGCCAGATACATTCCTGTAGTGAGCATCGTCACCGCAAGTTTTCCTCTTTGTTCCTTGCTCATTGACGACAGTTCGTTTGAGACCGTCATATCCTCTGGGGCTTCTATCGTAAATTCCAATCCCATATCTTTCAATGTTTTGGTTATCACGACACCGCAATTAAACGTGACACTCCTACCTGTACCTCCTTCACTTGACACCGTAGCCTTGGTTTGTTCCTTGGCTGTAATATTCAGTTTCGGGTTCATCGGGTCGCCATTAAATTCTATATAACTGCCATCTTGTATCGTAAAAGTCTTCAGAGGAATTACAGGTAACGAATACTTCATCTCACCATTATTGAGAGTATAGCGCCCCGTAAGACGTATGTTATCGATAGGATTGTACTGCATACGCAAATCACCTCCACCGATAAGGTCTACATAGTTGGAATTATCTGAGTTCAAAGCACAGAATATTCTAGCTCCGTCATTGACACTCATCGTAAGGTCCATATCAAGACCATTTAACGGAGGCCGTTTCACCACCTCTTGGGTTGTATCCTTGAAATCAACAAATTTTACTAGCTCATTCAACTGATTATCTGTGGTCAGCGGAGAATCGCGGAGCACGTATGTCATATCCGTGCTTCCCAGCACATCTAATTTCCCCCGCATATTAAGATTGTCCAGATATCCATGTATCGTACCAAAGAAATTCACAAACGCCTTGCCATAAGCGATAGACCTGCTATTCTCTTTTGCATTAATAATCTGATAATTCTTTGCTCGCATCTTCAGACTCATATTGATCTTGTCCATATCTGCAAAATCCAAATAGCCTGAAATATTAAGAGGATTATCATTATTAGCATACATCTCAAAGTTTTCGAACAACAGATGACTGCCTACTATACGTACAGGGTCGTTATCAAATCTAAGTTCTACACCATAGGGGACACTGACCAGATAGGATGAATCAAGATACACTTCTCCGTCTACCTGCGGTTTCTTTAATGAACCTTTAATGCTTACAGAACCTTCGGCATAACCTTTCAATCCCATAATCTGTTCGGGGATAAATCCGTTGACCATTGACATCGGGAATTTTTCCAGACCTAAGGTCGCATCGAGATAGCCGTCTCCTTCCGGTTTATATGTACCTTTGATTGTACCCACTTCCTTTTCATCACGCATCAATCGACCGTCGACATAATGCGAACCGTCATCTTTTGGCATATAAACGAATTCACTGCTTACATTACCCAACGGGCAACCTTCGTATGTCATCTTATTCACCGCAACATCAGACGAAACAGACAAATTCTCTTTGGTCTGTATCACATGGAAATCACCATTCAACGTACCTGTCATCCTTGGCAAATAAGGTAAGACGGACATAATTTTGCCCATTTCGAATTTATGCAAACTGACTGTTAAATCCTGTAGGGCATCTGTATTCGTATCATCTGTATAGACCTTAATACCCGCTCCGTCTTCTGCCAATAGATCAATATCGGCAGACACTCGTCGGTTATTACCGAGGAATACGTAATTATCCTGATTCAGACTGAACTTCTTATATCCCAAAACCGGTTCATCAGGAGACAGATGGAATCGAAGACCTTTTTTCTCCATTGCCACTTCTGCACCAAGCAACAGACCCAGTTTATTATCTGCATCAAAATACTTCACATTTAATTCCGCACCATTCTTCAACAGACTTCCATCTATCAATGCATTGAATACATATTGCGGATTTTTCTTGTTATTTTGTATTTGTCCTTTAAACTTGAAATCCGTAGAATCCGATTCAGCTATAACATTGATAGTATCTATCTGTACACCGGCCGTTCGCAGTTTATTGATATGTAAATTCCCATTTAAACCTTCTTCCGGAGAAGATGTCATATTTACATAAAGTGTATCAAACTGATATCCTTTATATTTCATAAAGTTGTAAATCGGATTGTCATTTCCACTACTTACCAAAAGGTTCATCTGCGGTAAAAGTCTTCTGATTCGTGCTTGGTCTATGGTTCTATTGTTAAACTCGCGCATCACTTCTTTCATGATTCTCTGAGTGCAACCCATCAACCATTTGTATCCTCCCCTGGCTCCCATATCCATCTGGAAGTTTCCACAATACAATTTTGCGCGGGTGGTATCTTTGTCTGTCAGTATATCCATCACCACATCCGTGGGGCGATATGTTTTCTTTTGACTCATGATCGTCATATCACTGACCATACCTTCCACTTTATAATAATTGTTCATATCACTGGCTATGTCGACATGAGCACAAAGAGAAGTGGTAAATGGCGAAGACATGAGTCTTAATCTATAGAGATCGGCTTTCCCCAAGTCAGCTGATATTGTAGCTTGTACTTTTTTGGTATTAAGGAGGGCATCCAGTGAAATAAGTCCTTTCAGCAAAGGATTGTTACTGTCTATATCTGCATGCGCTTTACCGTTGCTTACAACCACGTTCGCCTTCATTTTATCAAGATTCCAATGACCGTATTGGAACTTCGATATATTTGCTTTTGCATTTATTTGTGTACGTTTTGACATGACATCAGTACCATGCCCTTTCACATCCACATTCCCTGTAAAGACGTAAAGGGAATCGTGGGGCATAAAATGATGTATCTGTAGGTTGCTTATACGGAGTGCTGCCTGATAACTCATGGCGGCAGCATTGAATGTTCCTTTTGCATGTACGACACCCCGACTCTCACGGGCTGTTAAATTTGCCGCGTAATGCTTACCTTTCATACTGAAATTGCCAGAAACACCTATTCCACTTGGTATTCTGTACTGGTTCATTATCTTTTTATCAAGGAGAGCTGTCACAAAACCGAGATTATATGTATGCGCATTCAGACGAACCTGTGTATCAATATGTTTCATGTCCATCGGGTTAGCGATATATCCATTCGCCAAAATATCAAATGCTGTAGGAAGTTTTATAAACAGTCCTGTAAAATCGACATAATTCATATTACCGGTAACGGAGCCACGTACAATCAATGGATAATTGGGCCATCTGCGGACAAATACTTGTGGCATACCTCCCATAAAGCGCATCAGATCCTGTTTACCAAACAAGCCATCCATTCTCAGATAGATCTTTCCCGGTCTGTTCTTAGCGAAGGCATTAAGATCCATCTCGAAATCTGCCGACAATTCAGAATCGGGAGTTCGGAACCGCAATGCCGGGAGAAATACTTTTGTGGAATCCAAGGATATAGGACCAGTAAACTCATTCACCTCTATACCACTTTTTTCTTTAAAAGAGCAAGCCCGCATCTTCAAATTCAATTTGGGCGAGAGGTAATACAGAGAATCTATACCTATGTTTATATCCGATAATGCTATATGATTATAATCAAGTCCTTTGGTAAATGTTTTAAAGTTGTTGTCATATTTCAGACGTCCATGATTCCAATCCAACGAACTGACCTGATATAGACCCTTATACAAATCAAAATATCCGTTATGAGCCTTCGTGCTACCCATATACGCTTCAACCTGCAACGTATCACCCGGCATGTGGACAGTCACATCCGTGTTGGATATATTAAGTTTACTCACATATATTTTCCAAAAATTCTTATTTGGTGTAGTATCAGGAGGCACTGTATCACTAAGTTCCACCTGAAGCCGGGCATCTGCAATATCAGCATTGTTGACTTTAACAAATTGCTTATTGATATCTATTCCGTGACTCTTCAGCGACAGTTTGCCGACGATGCCCCTGACACGCGCCTTATGAACGAAATTAGTGGTATTGAGTTTCATCCTATTAAACTCAAGAGCATCTATCTCTACCTGTTTATGAAACAAAGGCATAAGTTGTACGTTGACTACCAGATTTTTAACATCAGCAACAGTATCCTTCACTTGCGGAAGAGAATCGTTCTGCTGAATCACCCGTAAACCATCCACGCCTAAATCCAGTGGAAAAACAAGATTAACATGATCGACAGTAATATTCATGCCCGTCTTTTCGGAAGCATACGATGCGACCTTCTTTACAGCCCAATTCTGTACCGGTGGGACATAAAGAAGTATAGCCAATAAAATAATGAGAAGGAATGGAGTCAGCACGACGACACCGGTCCACTTAAATATTTTTTTTGCACGTATATCCATATATTATTTATAAAGCGAAAGCAATATATTGCCTCGTCTACAATGTGCAAAGTAAATAAAAAAATTGGTAATTGGGCAAACTTATTAGTAAAAAATCCTTTTAATCACCGAAAAAATAGTCTATTTGTCAGTTTTTTCAATTGAATCTGTTATACTACTCCATAGATTGTCACCAGGGAAAGGAGCTTCTACAATCAAATTTTGTTTGGATACAGGGTGGACAAACTCTATTTTTCGTGCTAATAATGAAATACTGCCATCTGGATTACTACGCTTGGCACCATACTTCAGATCCCCCTTTATCGGGCAGCCTATATTTGCCAACTGGCAACGAATCTGGTGATGTCTGCCTGTCATCAGATTCACTTCTATAAGGGTATAATTGTCTGTATGCCCGATTACTTTATATTTCAAGACAGCCTGTTTCGAATTGGGTACTTCATGGTCGTAGGCATAACTCTTATTTTGTTTTTCGTTTCTTACGAGCCAATCTGTCAAAGTACCTTCCGTCTGTTGAGGACAATTCTTTGTGATTGCCCAATACGTCTTGTGCACATCACCAGTGCGAAACATCTCATTCAGTCGGGCTAACGACTTCGATGTACGGGCAAAAACGACTAGTCCACTGACGGGACGGTCAAGACGGTGCGTTACGCCGAGGAAAACATTCCCCGGCTTAGCGTACTTCGTCTTAATATATTCTTTTACTGTTTCAGACAGCGGTTTGTCACCGGTCTTGTCACCTTGAACAATCTCGCCACTCTGTTTTGAAACAATAATGATATGATTATCTTCGTATACGACCTGCATACTTGAAATTACATATTCATACCACCATCTACCTGGATAACCTGTCCAGACACATAAGAAGACATGTCTGAAGCCAGGAATGTAGCTACATTGGCTATATCCTCTACGGTACCACCACGGCGCAATGGAATCTTGTTAATCCATTCCTTACGAATTTCTTCAGGAAGAGCCTGTGTCATTGGTGTATCAATAAATCCCGGAGCGATTGCATTCGCACGAATTCCTTTACGTCCCATTTCCTGTCCGATACTCTTTGCCAAAGCTATCAGTCCTGCCTTTGAAGCTGCATAGTTGCACTGGCTGGCATTACCATGAACACCGACTACCGAAGACATATTGATAATTGCACCTGCCTTCTGACGCATCATAATAGGTGTACATGCATGTATAAAATTAAAAGCAGATTTCAAGTTTACTGCTATCACAGCATCCCATTGAGCTTCTGTCATTTTCAGCATCAGACCGTCTTTTGTAATACCTGCATTATTTACAAGGATATCAATACTACCAAAATCAGCTTTAACCTGATTGACGACCTCTTCTGTCTGTGAAAAGTCGGCAGCATTACTAGCATAACCTTTTGCTTTTACACCTTTTGCAGCTATTTCATTTTCTGTAGCCTTACCGTTCTCGTCGATAACGAGGTCTGTAAATGCAACATTAGCGCCTTCTTCAGCGAATTTGAGTGCGATAGCTTTTCCGATACCGCGTGCAGCTCCTGTAACGAGGGCTGTCTTGCCTGTTAATAATCCCATTTTTGTTTTTATTTATTAGTTTATTTGTTAAAACCCATTTTTCCTAATGCTCCGTATACGAATTTTGCAACTAACGGTTTACTCGTCTCTTCTGTCATTCCATGACCTAGACGTCCATATATATATGGTACTTCCAGACCTTTTATACAATAGTGTGTTATATCCGCAACCAATTCTACACTATCTATTTCAAATTCGCCGTCAGCCTTGCCATCCGCATACACCTTGCGGAACAATTCGATTTCATCCTCATCGAAGTTCTTTCTTACCTTTTCCACCATCCATATATTACGGAAAAATTCAGCCCTGAGATTACCGTTCCTTACGACGGTCTCTTTTATCATACTGAGGTGCGTATAAATCAATTCGATAATCTTATCCTGAGGTCTTATCTTCTTAGCTGCTACTTCATCCAACTTATCAGAAAGTCTTTCAAGTTCCGACTCTATTACGGCATAATACACATCCTCCTTACTTTTGAAGTATGTATATAGCGTACGTCGCCCCTTGCCCGATGAGATAGCAATATCATTCATAGTTGTATTTTCCAATCCGTTTTTAGCAAACAACTGTCTTGCTACATCTACCAGTTTCTGACGTGTTTTTGAAATTGACATTTGTTTTTCCCTCCCAAGTTAAATATTGCACATTGCATATATCGTGTGCAAAAGTATGCTTTTATTTTGATTTACGCAAATTATTCAGTCACAAATGATTGAAAGAGCGGAATAAAAATGATAAAAACTAAAAAAACTCTGCATTTATTTGCATAAGAAAAAATAAAGGTGTACCTTTGCAGTCGCAATTCAGAAATGGGATGCAAATTAATAAACATCGCGGAGTGGAGCAGTTGGTAGCTCGCCAGGCTCATAACCTGGAGGTCACAAGTTCGAGTCCTGTCTCCGCAACCAAATTAGCGCAAAGTATTGGATAACAATATTTTGCGTTTTTTGTGTAAAACACCTGGGACAGACTCGGGACAAAATTCTAAAACATGAAAAGAACATTGACAGTAATATTTTTTGCGATATTGTGTATTTCCAATGGGTTTACGCAAGAAAGCACCGATATTGTCATCGGTCAAAGAGCAAACGGAAGTGATATAAAGGTTAAGGCGATCCACTTCAAAAAGAACATTAAAGGATTTAGTATTACACCCGATTTCAGATACCTTTGTCTGGAATTTGTTGACTTCAATCTTATCAACGGGAATTGGAATGATAATGGGAAATTGGCCATATACGATTATAACAATAATCAATTGCTTTGGAAAATGCCCATAGATTACTCCGGTGGTAATGAAATACTGACAAACAAAGGGATATTGATTGCAGAAGGAACAAAAAGACATTATTATGATATAACGACCGGTAAACAATTATGGAATCAGACGTGTGTTTCTGGTGTCATCACAAACAATGATAAAGATTCGTCAGAAATCTTATTGGGCTATAAAAGTTTAGGAAGCGGAGTCTTTTATGCCTTGGATATGATGAATGGCCATGAGTTATGGAATACAAAAATATACCACAACATGTCTTTTGGCGGTTACAAGAAAATCAACCAAGAGAAATATCTGATCATCGGTGATAAAATGCATCTTGTCAATCCTCAGACCGGTATTCTCTCAACGTATGACTTGCATGCCGGTATGATAGACAAAACAAACAGTATTACTTCACCTGATGACAATTCTATGTTAATGGTCGGGACTGTGGGTAATGAAATCTACTCAATGCCTTATATGACAAACAGTAATGTTATTACAGGCCTTAATTCAAACATCTGCATCAAAGACTCGTGTATTTATATTGCTGACAATACGAGACTCACTTGCCTTGACCTGTCATTGAATACAAAATGGGAACATTCTTATCCGGAGGGAATGGCTTCACATTCCATATTGACTATCTACGGGAACAAGATATACATGCTGAATATGGGACATGGACTACATAGTAATGGTACGAAAGTGGAATGTGGTATACCTTTTCTGGCATCTGCCGATAGGAAAACTGGTAAAAATTTCACTATTCACTATTTAGCTTCAGATAAAGGAATCATCAACGATGCGGTAGTCTACAACAATCAATATTTTATCATTCTCAATAATCAAGTTGCGAGTCTTTCGTCATCAGACACCACCTCTATCTGTCCTAAATGGGATTTCAAGAAACATGGTGCGCCAACGGCCTTACTTAGCGACACTCTGTATTCATATAATCAGTCGACAGGCAACTTTGCCATCATCTGCAACGACGACTACAACTGTCCCGTATACTCGAGTGACAACTATATTTATATGATCGATAAAGATATAAATATAAATGGCAGACATCTTATATACGACACCTATAATCCCATCGCTGACATAAAAGATTATGTGTTGATCTCAAATGGCGGTACGGATAACTGGATTATAAAAAAATCAGGGGTTCCTGTTGTGCATCTTAGTATGATGATAAAGAAATGTTATGCCAATGGGAACAGGTTGGTTCTCCTGAATAATAATAATGACTTATGCTCATTAAACATAGATGAGATACTAAAAAACTAGTATCTCATCCATATTTATATTTTAAAATTGCTCCAATATCTGTATTCTCCTACTTGTCTCCGGATGCGTGGCGAAAAGAGAATTCATAAAACTCATTACTCCCTGTGACATGTTCTTAGGATGTATAATAAAGAGTTGAGCTACATCCTCACGTTTTACATTACCCAGTCCGGGATCTCCTGAAATCTTACGCAGCGCAGATGCCAAAGCCAAAGGATTTCCACTTAGTTCAGCTCCACCGGCATCAGCCATGTATTCTCTTTTTCTGGATATGGCAAATCTGGTCAGCAACGTGAAGAAGTAACCTACAGAACAACAAACCAGTGCCACTAACAATATCGCTATCATCGACAAACCGTTGCTCTTGCCGTCCTCGTCTCTGTCGTTTCTGCTTGACAGTCCACCACCGAACCAAAACATATTATACATCATATTAACGACCAGACTTGTAATGGTAGCCAATATACCGACGAATATGATACTGGTTATTAATAATCGTGTATCATGATTACGGATATGTGTCAACTCATGTCCTATGACACCTGCCAATTCGTCATCATTAAGCAATTCCATGATACCGGTTGTCAGTGTAACAGTATAACTCTTTTTGTCAATGCCGCTGGCGAATGCATTCAGTTGAGGATCGTCTACGACATTTATCTTAGGCATATCCATATTACACGTCATACATAAATTCTCTACAATATTATAGACACGGGGATTTTCTGTCCTCTTAAGAGGACGGGCACCCGTAGCATGACGGACCATTGATGCATTTGACATATATGCGATAACAAACCATACTGCGACACCAATGATTACCCAGGGAATCGCCTGTACAAAGTAATAATTGACAGTCACTGCATCCAACTGATGAACAACATTACCGTACTTGTCGTAATAACCATTACCAAAATAATTGAGAAGTGCCAGAAACAACCAGATAATCCCCAACAATATAGCCGGGAAGAGAAGTAATAATATGATACTCATCATATTATTACGACTGATTTGCGTCTGCATCCCTACATACTTCATATACTTTAGAATTTAATTTCGGGCGCTTTGTCCATTTCTGCTCTTTGCTCCTGAGGAACCTCAAACATCGGTTCTTTCTGAAAGCCGAACAACTTGGCAAAAATATTAGAAGGGAATGTCTGCACCGCATTATTCAGTTCACGTGTAGCAGAATTAAAGAATCTGCGTACAGCTGCAAGTTTATTTTCCAAATCAGAGATCTCACCTTGCAACTGCAAGAAATTCTGGTTCGCCTTCAACTCCGGATAAGCCTCGAGAGAGACCTTTAAGCCTGACAATGCACTAGTCAAAGCATTTTCAGCACTTATCTTATCATTGATGGAAGTAGCTCCCATAGCAGCAGAGCGTGCTTCTGTCACTCTTTGGAAGACTTCTTTTTCATGGTCAGCATAACCCTTAACAGTAGCAACCAACTGAGGCACCAAATCATGACGCTGCTTCAACTGTACATCAATATTAGCAAACGCATTTTCACGATTATTTCTCAACTTCACTAGATTGTTGTATAGACTGATCATCCAAATCACTAAGATGACAACAACCACTAAAATAATTATACCTGTCATACTTTTAAATTTTTATTCATTAATAAAGTACAAATATAATGCTAAACAGGTATCAAACAAAAAAAATTACGAAGTATTTCGTTTTTTTATAAATAAAAGAGGAACGTGATTAATCACGTTCCTCTTTTATTTATTATTTGATATAACTCATTACCTTTTCAAAATATCTCTGCGTTCGGGATATACTGTAATGCATGCCTCCGTTCCACGATCGTATCGCCTGTTCCACATTATTCATTGGATTATAAAATGCCTGAATAAGCAAAAACATTTCCTTAGATTTCTGGATACTAAACCTGTCTGACAGTTTATATCTCTTTTTACTTTTACGGCGTTTCAGAATTTGATTACATTGCAGAACTAAAACAGGAGTTATTTGCATTGCACCAACTGAGTTTCCACTCTTAGCACGCGAATTACCTTGACTTTCTACTTGTATGATAGCGTTTATGACATTATTCCAATCATAATTATTACTTGTTTTTTCTACTGAAGAATCATTAGCAAAACCAGCATCTGCAAACGCACTAAATGGTTCTATAATAGTAAACAACAAACACACACATACAATCTTTAAAATTTTATTCATTCTTATTTAATTTATGAAACCTGAACAAAATAAATATACTTGTTATTGTTCCGAACCAAAGTATAATCGAAAATGAAATACACTAAGGATCACGGCTCCTAATTGATTACTGAGTAGAATTTCTTAATACAACAAAGAAATAATCATACCCTTATCATAACTTTTGCAAAGGTACAAAAAATATACGAGGTAGGCAAGGAAATCAGCAAATTATTGAACATAATTAAGAAAAAAGTTGAAAATATAGTACTGATAATCAGCATTTTAAGAGAATAATACAATTGTTAAATCTTGAACAGTTGTATTTAATTAAATGAATTAGTTTAATCAAGTTTGATTGCTAAATACTGAATTGAGCAGAAAATCTTGTTTCATATTATTAAATATTTCAGCTGCAAATATACGAAAAAAGCCCCGGTTCTTTTCGAATCGGAGCTTTTATGTTAAAGAAGGCGGCTACCTACTCTCCCACATTGCATTGCAGTACCATCGGCGAAG
>NZ_CALMHT010000078.1 GCF_937863835.1 uncultured Prevotella sp. | reverse complement strand
AAGAAAGGTGAACCGAAGGAGAAAGGCAAATGAACCTGCTCAGACCACGCAAGCCCCGCCGTTTCAGTCATATCAACATATATGATAATAAACACACCGTTTGCGGAGATTCAGGTACTGATGAACCTAGAGACCGCAACTTCGATGAGATAAAAGGAGCTTTTGTCCGTGGTACGAAGTATGTCCGCCGGCATAAAGAAAAGAGACATGCGAATCGTAATCAATATCTACTGAGAATCTTTTTCCTCTTGTTGATATTACTGTTGATATGGCATTACCTGCTTACTAATACATTGCTGTTTTAATATTATCATATAAGTTATGAGTGATATCATTCAATTATTACCTGACATGGTCGCAAATCAGATTGCGGCAGGAGAAGTCATTCAGCGTCCGGCATCAGTCATTAAGGAATTGGTGGAGAATTCCATTGATGCAGAAGCTAAGACGATAAACATTATAGTTGTCGATGCGGGTAGAACATTGATACAGGTCATAGATGACGGAAAAGGAATGTCGGAAACTGATGCCCGTTTATCTTTTGAGCGTCATGCTACTTCCAAGATACGTCAGGCATCCGATTTGTTTAACCTTCATACCATGGGCTTCCGAGGAGAGGCGCTCGCTTCTATTGCGGCAGTCGCTCAGGTCGAATTGCAAACACGACCAAGAGATAACGAGATAGGAACGGTCCTGTCACTCAGTGGCGGTAAAGTAGTCGGTCAGGAAGTCTGCTCATGCCCCATCGGCTGCAATTTTAAAGTTGAAAATATATTCTTTAATGTTCCGGCCAGAAGAAAATTCCTCAAGTCGAATGCCACGGAATTGAATAATATCCTTACCGCATTCGAGCGGATCGCTTTGGTATATCCCGAGATCAATTTTACGTTTCATAGCAACGGTTCCGAATTATTCCATCTTAATGCGTGCGGTGTCCGACAACGGATTGTGGATATATTCGGCAAACGACTCGACCAGGATCTTCTGCCCGTCAATGTTGAAACATCCCTCTGTAAGATAAGCGGTTTCGTGGGTAAACCGGAATCATCCCGTAAGAAGTGCATCAATCAGTATTTATTTGCCAACGGGAGATTTCTCAAGCACCCCTATTTCCACAAAGCGGTCATGTCGGCGTTCGACAGGATGATACCCATGGGCGAACAGATACCATATTATATATATATAGACGTAGACCCCGACACCATCGATGTGAATATACATCCTACCAAGACGGAAATTAAATTCGAGAACGAACAGGCGATATGGCAGATATTGATGGCAGCCGTCAAAGATTCTATTGGTAAGTTCTGTGCAGTCCCCTCTATTGATTTCGATACACAGGATACTCCTGAAATACCCTTGTTCAATCCCGTGAATAAAGTGGCTATGCCAAAACCAGACTATAACAGTACATACAATCCTTTTAAGACGACCCAGGAACGCCATAATCAGGACAACTGGGAACAACTGTATACCACATCGCGTGAAAACGGCAAGACGAGTGACAATCATGTCTTTGATGCCTTTGAGCAGGAGTCGCAGACAACGACTCCCAATGAGATCATAGCAGAGAAGTCACCCGCCCATTATCAGTATAAAGGAAGATATATCATGACTGCCGTCAAATCAGGATTAATGATTATCGACCAGCATAGAGCCCACGTAAGAATACTCTATGACAATTATCTGGATAAATTTAAGAAGAAGTCGGGAACAGTCCAACGATTGCTGTTCCCCGAGATGGTGCAGTTGCCACAGTCACAATCAGTGATATTGCAGAAAATAATGCCGGAAATGGAAATTGTGGGATTTGACCTTACAGATTTGGGTGGCGGCAGTTATGCCATTAATGGTGTTCCGTCAGGAATAAACGATGTCAATTGGAGTAATATGGTAAAAGATATCATAGACAACTATATAGAAAAAGGCGGTGGCGTTCATGATGATTTGTATAAATCCCTGTCTCTTACCTTGGCGCGTAATTCGGCTATTCCTGTAGGACAGGTGTTGTCGAATACGGAGATGGAAAATATCGTGAATGACTTGTTCGCTTCCACAAATGTCAACTACACTCCTGAAGGCAATAATATATTATGCATTCTTCCACAGTCCGAAATAGAACATTTATTGTCGTAAAACTCTGAAATGTGATTAATTTTCAACTTATTAGTTACATTTGTGTTAAATTCATAAAAAAATGGAGAAAAAACGACAACGGATAAAAAAAAAGCATTATATTTGCAACATCTTTTTGTGATATCACTTTATAAAAATTAAATTTCAGATTATAAACAATTTTAAGGTTATGAAAAAATTATTGATTGTATTGGCTTTTGCCGGTGTCACTACAGCTGCGATGGCTCAGAACACAGACGCTGTGCCAACAGAAAAGTTCAGTGTAGCTACAAACTCATTTTGGGCAAACTGGTTTGTTCAGGTAGGTGGTCAATGGGGTGCTTGGTATTCCAATCAGGAACACGACTATCAGAATCACTACAACATCAGTCCGTTTAAGAGTTTCCGTTCTGCTCCATCAATAGCAATCGCTGTTGGTAAGTGGTTTACGCCAGGTCTTGGTCTTCGTACCAAATTGCAGGGTATCTGGGGTAAAACAGTAGGTTTTGATAAATACAACACTTCTTCTTCTTCAGCAGAGGTAAAGAGTACGAACATGAAATATGCTTTTCTTCAGGAGCAGATGCTGTTCAACTTTAGTAATATGATTTACGGATACAATCCAGACCGTGTATGGAATTTCATTCCTTTCATGGGTGGTGGTATAGGCCGTTCATTTACAGCTGACCTTTTCGCTGTCGGTTTGAGTGTTGGTATCCTCAATGAATTCAAGGTTTCAAAGCGTGTACTGATCAATTTCGAATTAGGTTGGAGTCGTTTCGAGGGTGATATCGATGGTGATAACCAGTCTAACGGTCGTCGTGGATGGAACACACATGATAACAACATGTATGCAGAAGTCGGTCTTACTTTCAATACCAGCAAGACTGTTGGTTGGAATAAGACTCCAGACGTAGCAGCGCTTCAGGCTTTAAGCAAGTCACAGCTGGATGCTCTTAACGCACAGTTGGCTGACGAAAAGGCAGCTAATGATAAGCTGAGAGATCAGTTGGCTAACCAGAAACCAGCAGAGACTATTACACAGTCTATCAAAGAGTTGATCACAACTCCTGTTTCTGTATTCTTCAACTTAGGTAAGATAGATGTTGCATCTCTGAAGGATATGGTCAATGTACAGGCACTTGCCAAGTATGCTAAAGAGAACAATTCTAAGATTCTTGTAACAGGTTATGCAGATAACGCTACCGGTTCACCAGCTATCAACAAGGCTTTGTCAGAGAAACGTGCTAACACAATTCTTGAAGAACTTGTTAAGTTGGGTATCAACCGTGATAACATCTCTACTGCATCTTACGGTGGTGTGGCTACATTGTCACCGGTTTCATTCAACCGTCGTGCTACTGTTCAGATCACTGAATAATAAACCATCCGGTTTACGATATATCAATAAAGGCATCCTTTCCGGGATGCCTTTATTTGTTGTATGATAAGTTTTTCCATCAAAAATTCAATAATATATTTGGTGGTTTCATAAAAATCACCTACCTTTGCACTCGCTTTGGTCAACAAAGATGTTCGGGCGTTTAGCTCAGCTGGTTTAGAGCATCTGCCTTACAAGCAGAGGGTCGGCGGTTCGAATCCGTCAACGCCCACCGATAATCCCCATAATCATTCAGATTGTGGGGATTTTTAGTTATTTTAGACGTCACATGTATTCTGTTTGCTATATTTTTGCTATATTTGCATCGATAAATGTCAAACCCAACGAATAAGCTAAAATGATTTGGAATGAAAGTATGGAATGCATGGACCGCGAACAATTGCGTGAAATCCAGAGCATTCGTTTGAAGAAAATGGTCAGTTATGTATATCATAACACACCTTTTTATCGCAAGAAGTTTCAAGAAATGGGTCTGTCTCCTGATGATATCAAGGGTATAGACGATATTTCCAAACTCCCGTTTACCAACAAACTTGATTTAAGAGACAATTATCCCTTCGGACTCGCAGCTGTACCTATGAGTCAGATTGTACGTATCCACGCCTCTTCTGGAACGACAGGCAAACCGGTTGTCGTCCTCTATACCCGTAAAGACTTGGCTATATGGGCGGAAAGTATATCCCGCGCTTTTACTGCTTACGGTGCGTCTAAAGACGATATATTCCAGATATCTTATGGATATGGACTGTTTACCGGTGGACTTGGAGCTCATGATGGTGCCACCAATATCGGTGCCAGTGTCATACCGATGTCTTCGGGCAACACGCAGAAGCAGATTACCCTCATGCATGATTTCGGGGCATCCGTATTATGCTGTACACCGTCTTACGCCTTGTTTCTAGGTGAAGCTATGCAGGAATCGGGATATTCAAGAGACGAGTTTAAACTGAGAGTAGGTTGTTTCGGCGCTGAACCTTGGACAGAGAATATGCGTAAGAAACTGGAAGCCTCTTTGGGTATCAAGGCTTACGATATATACGGACTCAGCGAAGTAGCCGGTCCGGGCGTAGGTTACGAATGCGAATGTCAGCACGGTACCCATCTGAACGAAGATTATTACTATCCTGAGATAGTGGATCCGAAGACAGGTGAACCCCTTCCCGAAGGTCAGTTGGGCGAATTATGCTTCACCCATCTTGTGAAAGAAGGAATGCCGTTGCTGCGTTACCGCACCCACGACCTCACCACGCTGCATTACGATAAGTGTTCATGCGGCCGTACTTTTGTACGTATGGACCGTATCCTCGGCCGATGTGACGATATGCTCATTATCCGAGGCGTCAATGTGTTCCCTACACAGATAGAAGCCGTGATATTAAGTCTGAAAGAGTTTGAACCGCATTATCAACTCACTGTAGGTCGTGTTAACAATACCGATACGTCCGAACTCAAGGTGGAGGTGAAAGAAGAATACTACACCGATGAGATGAGTCAGATGGTAGCTTTGCAGAAAAAACTGGAAGCCGAACTGAAGAGCGTCATCGGCATCGGGTTCAAAGTGAAATTGGCAGAACCCAAGAGTATAGAGCGCAGCACCGGAAAGGCAAAGCGTGTCATAGACAACAGACAATTATAACCTTTATAAAATTTAGTAATATGTTAGCAAAGCAATTATCAATATTCCTCGAGAACAAGTCGGGCAGACTTACCGAGGTAACAGATGTATTAGGTAAGGCAGGAATCAATCTTTCTGCCATGAGTATAGCAGACAATTCCGATTTCGGTATTCTGCGTTGTATCGTGTCAGATCCAGATACAGCTTATAAGGTACTTAAAGATGCCGGTTTCGCTGTTAAGAAGACAGACGTGATAGGATTCAGCTGCCCAAATACCTCTGGCTCTTTGGCACTGGTATTGAAGTATCTGTCTGAGAATGGAGTATTTATAGAATATATGTACTCGTTTGCGAATGGAGATGTTGCCAATGTGGTGATTCGTCCGTCCGACCTTGAAAGTTGCGAGAAAATACTGGCAGAAAAGAAGGTCGACCTTATTGCGGCTAACGATTTGTATAAGTTGTAAATAAGAAAAATATAAAAAAGTGGTGCAAAAGTTTGGTGGTTAGAAAAAAAACGCCTACCTTTGCACCGCTTTAGAAATAAAACTAAGGGCGTTTAGCTCAGCTGGTTTAGAGCATCTGCCTTACAAGCAGAGGGTCGGCGGTTCGAATCCGTCAACGCCCACATTCAAGACTTCGCATCCTTTGCGGAGTCTTTTTTTTGTTTTTTCAAAACTTTAATAATAATATATGCAAGTAAGTCGAATTTAATTGCTAACTTTGCATTCAAATTATATATATATAGACTAAGTATTAGTATGGAGCTCGATTTATTAACCGCCATCTCACCGATAGATGGACGTTACAGAGGTAAAACAGAAAAACTCGCAGATTATTTTTCAGAGTACGCCCTTATTCGTTATCGTGTCAGAGTGGAGATAGAGTATTTTATTACTTTATGCGAATTGCCCTTGCCGCAATTGAAGGGTTTCGACCATTCTTTGTTCGACCGTCTGCGTGGCATCTACCGCAATTTCAGTCAGAACGACGCGCAGCGTATCAAAGATATAGAGAAAGTGACTAACCATGATGTCAAGGCTGTGGAATATTTCCTCAAGGAGGAATTCGACAAGATAGGCGGTCTTGACGCATATAAGGAGTTTATCCATTTCGGACTCACATCTCAGGATATCAACAATACATCTGTGCCTCTTTCTATCAAAGATGCGCTCAACGAGGTGTATTATCCCCAGGTACAGGAACTGATAGACCAGTTGCAGACTTACGCAGATGAGTGGAAGGATATTCCCATGTTGGCCAAGACTCACGGTCAGCCGGCATCTCCTACGCGTCTGGGCAAAGAGATTATGGTCTATGTATACCGTCTTTCGGTACAGTTGGACCAGATCAAACAGATTCCTATCACTGCCAAGTTTGGAGGTGCCACCGGCAATTATAATGCCCATCATGTAGCCTATCCTCAGTACGACTGGAAACAATTCGGTAATCGGTTCGTCAGTGAGAAACTCGGTCTGCAGCGTGAACAGTATACCACCCAGATCAGCAATTATGACAATCTCGGTGCCATCTTCGATGCCCTTCGTCGTATCAACACCATCGTGATCGACCTCGACCGCGATTTCTGGATGTATATATCCATGGAATATTTCAAGCAGAAGATCAAGGCAGGCGAGGTAGGTTCGAGTGCCATGCCCCATAAGGTCAATCCTATCGACTATGAGAACAGCGAAGGCAACCTAGGGTTGTCCAATGCCGTCCTGCAGTTCCTCGCACAGAAGTTGCCCGTAAGTCGTCTGCAGAGAGACCTCACCGATTCTACTGTTCTGCGTAATATCGGTGTGCCCCTCGGTCACAGTATGATTGCTTTCCAAAGCACGCTGAAGGGGCTCCGTAAACTGATTCTCAACGAAGACAAACTGAGAGCCGACCTTGATGGCACTTGGGCTGTAGTGGCAGAAGCTATACAGACGATACTCCGCCGTGAAGCCTATCCGCATCCTTACGAGGCATTGAAAGCCCTCACACGCACCAACAAGAAAATGAGTGAAGAAACTATACATGAGTTTATTAATACACTTGACGTATCAGACGAGGTAAAGTCGGAACTGATGGCTATTACCCCACAGAATTACACAGGAATATAATATTAATCAATTATAAGTATATTATTAGAATTAATGGCCGTGAGGCCGATGTCAAACAGCAAAAACAAATTTTATTATGGATTTAGAAAACGAGAAAGACCAGCAATCACAGTCTGGCGAAAAGAACGAGACAAACCGTGAAGGTTATCAATCTTCAAATCAGTACAGTAACAACTATTCCAGAGACTATCGAAGCGGTGGTCGCAGTCCGCGTCCACGCATCCACTCTCAGCAATCAGAGTATTCAACAAACAGAAATACAGGAGATGACGACGGTTTCCGCCCCGAAGGTTTCGGTGCCGGATTGCAATCAGATTCTTCCCAACAGCGTCCTTACCGTCCACGCTATAATAATGGTGGTGGTTACCAGCAGCGCGGTGGCTACGGTCAGCGTCCTCAAGGCGGCGGTTATGGTCAACAGGGCGGTTATCGTCCCCGTTACAACAATAACGGCGGTGAAGGCGACGGTGAGAACCAGGAAGGCGGCTATCGTCCGCGCAATAATTACGGTCAGCAGGGCGGTGGTTACCAACAGCGAGGCGGATACCAGCAGCGCGGTGGCTACGGTCAGCGTCCTCAAGGCGGCGGTTATGGTCAACAGGGCGGTTATCGTCCCCGTTACAACAATAATGGCGGTGAAGGCGATGGCGAGAACCAGGAAGGCGGCTATCGTCCACGCAACAACTACGGTCAACAGGGTGGTGGTTACCAGCAGCGAGGCGGTTATCAGCAGCGCGGTGGATATAACAACGGTGGTGGCTACGGTCAGCGCGGCGGTTATCAGCAACGTGGCGGTTACGGTCGTCCCCAAGGTGGCGGCTATGGTCAGCAACGCGGCGGTTACAACAATAATTACCGTCAGCACAGTGACGATTATGATCCCAATGCAAAATACAGTATCAAGAAGAGAATCGAATATAAAGAAGAACATGTCGATCCGGATGAACCGATACGCTTGAATAAATATCTGGCTAATGCCGGTGTATGTAGCCGTCGCGAGGCCGACGAATTCATACAGGCAGGAGTTGTATCCGTCAATGGCACTGTTGTTACCGAACTGGGAACAAAAGTAAAACGTTCCGATGAGGTTAAGTTCCATGAAGATACGGTCAGTCTGGAGAAGAAAGTTTACGTACTTCTCAACAAACCCAAGGATTACGTTACAACAAGTGATGATCCACAACAGCGCAAGACTGTTATGGACCTTGTTAAGAACGCCTGCCCGGAAAGAATCTATCCAGTAGGTAGACTCGACCGCAATACGACAGGTGTACTTCTACTTACCAATGACGGCGATCTGGCCAGTAAACTGACACATCCTAAGTTTTTGAAGAAAAAGATATATCACGTCTACCTCGACAAGAGCGTTACAGCCCACGATCTGGAACAGATAGCACAGGGCATCACCCTCGAAGACGGTGAAGTGCATGCTGATAGCATTGCTTATGCCGACGAGATGGACAAGAGCCAGGTAGGCATCGAGATACACAGCGGTAAAAACCGTATCGTACGTCGTATCTTCGAGAGTCTCGGTTACCGTGTCATCAAGCTCGACCGTGTACAGTTTGCCGGACTCACCAAGAAGAACCTACGCCGCGGTGACTGGCGTTACCTCACAGAAGAAGAGGTGGATATGCTTCGTATGGGCGCATTCGAGTAAACACAAACAAAATAAAGGAGAACAAGAAAAATGGAAAAAATCAGTAGAACAAAAGTTGTCGACGTACTGAAAAGTACCGAGTATGGCTCAGTTGTAAACGTAAAAGGGTGGGTGCGTACCCGCCGTGGCAGCAAAGCAGTCAATTTCATCGCTCTTAACGATGGTTCTACAATAAAGAATGTACAGATTGTAGTCGACGTAGAAAAGTTCGACGAGAATATAATCAAAGACGTCACCACAGGAGCATGTATCAGTGTCAACGGCAAATTGGTACAGAGCCAGGGTGCCGGTCAGACAGTGGAGATACAGTGTACCGACATCGAAGTACTCGGTCCTTGCGGCGCCGATTATCCCCTGCAGAAGAAAGGACACTCTATGGAGTTCCTGCGCGAGCATGCCAACCTCCGTCTGCGTACCAACACTTTTGGGGCTGTGTTCCGCATCCGTCATAACATGGCGATGGCCATACATACCTATTTCCACGAGCACGGATTCTATTATTTCAACACCCCCCTTATCACAGCCAGTGATGCTGAGGGAGCCGGTGAGATGTTCCAGGTCACCACACTCGACCTGGACAGAGTGGCAAAGGAAGGAAAAGTAGAGTACGACAAGGATTTCTTCGGTAAGAAGACCAATCTTACCGTCAGTGGACAGTTGGAAGGCGAACTGGGAGCTACGGCCCTCGGTGCTATTTACACCTTCGGTCCTACGTTCCGTGCCGAGAACAGCAACACGCCCCGTCATCTGGCTGAGTTCTGGATGGTGGAACCCGAAGTAGCCTTCCTTGATAAGGAAGGACTGATGGACCTTGAAGAAGACTTCATCAAGTATTGTGTGGGATGGGCGCTCGATAATTGCCGTGACGATCTGGAGTTCCTCAACAAGATGATAGACAATAGTCTCATAGAGACCCTGGAATCGGTTGTAAAAGACGAATTCGTCCGTCTGCCATATACCGAAGGTTTCCGTATATTGGAAGAAGCTGTTAAGAAAGGTCATAAGTTTGAGTTCCCTATCACCAAGTGGGGTATGGACTTGAGCAGTGAGCATGAGCGTTTCCTTGTAGAGGAATATTTCAAGAAACCGGTTATCATGAACGATTATCCTAGTGAGATCAAGGCCTTCTATATGAAGAAGAACGCCGACGGCAAGACCATGCAGGGCACAGACGTACTGTTCCCCCGTATCGGCGAGATTATCGGCGGTTCTGTACGTGAAGAAAGCTATGCTAAACTCACGGCTGAGATCGAGGCCCGTGGTATGGAATTCTCTTCCTACGACTGGTATCTCGACACCCGCAAGTACGGTAGTTGTCCTCATGCAGGCTTCGGCTTAGGTTTCGAACGACTGATCTTGTTTGTCACCGGTATGCAGAACATCCGTGATGTGATACCGTTCCCACGTACACCGAATACAGCCGAATTCTAATTCGACTTTCATACAATCATATAAAAAGCAATAGCGAAGTCCGTTCGCTATTGCTTTTTTTACTTTTTTCTCTTTCCCCCTTGTTAGTTGCAGTTTTTTTTGTATGTTTGTATCAGAATAAAGAGATGTACACATTTGTGTTTCTAACATGATTAATCATTTAATAACAGAGTACTTATGAAAAAATCATTACTTTTTATATTAGGATTGATCTTTACATGTTTTGCCGTCAATGTATGGGCAACCGCAAAGATAACCAGAGACTCCAACAATAAATTCAATTTCGTCAAGATGTCCGCCTTAGGATATTCCACCATGTTCCAATATACAGACACCGGTGCCATTGTATACACTGGTCAAGGATATCGGGCAGGTAGTCAGTGGGGACGCATGGTTATGATGTCTTCCCTCCAAGATGTTCCGTCCAATTATGTGGCACCTCGGTCGGCATCACTCGATTATGCATTAGTAGATATGTATAAAGACACCCTCGGTCACGCCAATGTAGATATCAGTGATTTCATGGGTACTTTGGGCACGTCAGATGATCAATACGTATCCTCTCAGGAATTTTTGGACATTCCAAGAGGTGGAAAGTATGCCGCCACCATCTATTCGGATACACTAGGGTATGAATATCGTGATACCATCGACATACTTGACGATCCGTCCCTTCGGATAAATTGTTTCTCTGTCAAGGTGGGTAAGGATATCGACGTAACCGCCAAATTCAATACCGGGTATCCCTACGATGTAGACAGTTATACGGATAAGGAGACGACCCGAGACACGTTGTATTTTGTCAAGAATGATTCCACACTCGAGAAAATCTATGCTTCCCAGAAGAAATTATCTTTGAAAAATGCAGACAAACCTTTAATCGCTAATATCGACACGGTCAGCTTCAAAGTCAGCAAACCTCATGTGGGTAGATACAAACTGGTCTTCAATTCGGATTTCGCTTACGGCAACAAGACATTCTACATAGATGTCAACGACACATTAAGGGCGAAAGTCACTCTCAATAAGAGTTCATACGTATTGGGTACCGATAAGAAAGCAACCATCCATCTGACGATGGATTACGGATATCCACATATCCTGAGTACAAAAGCCTATCCGGCTCCGACGATTATTATTGCCGACAAACTGCTTCAGCGCGAGGATACGATGTATGTAACCAACGATTCCCTGTCTGGAAAAGATTTGTCATATTCCACAGATATCGACATCCCGATTGACACGATTTCCGCCGCCTCGCTGGCTACTTATGGCGATACGCTGAAGATTCGACTGTCTGTCAGTTTCAATGATGCCCAGCAGTTCGAAACAAGTTTGCCTCTTGTCTTCGAGAAT
>NZ_CALMHT010000077.1 GCF_937863835.1 uncultured Prevotella sp. | reverse complement strand
GTTCAGACGTGTGCTCTTCCGATCTATTATGAATGCACTTGAAAGTCAGCCATCTGTAGCTGTAAAAAGTGCAGACGGAACTTATGACGGACCTGATGATGTATGGATGCCAGTCAATGCCATTGCGATAGCTAACATGCGTGATAACTATAATAAAAAGACAAACTTCCGTGTAAACGGTTCACTCGAGGCGACATTATATAAGGGTCTCACTCTAAGAACAGAACTTAGTGCCGATTACAACCTTAACAAATTCTATTATTACGAACCAGATTACAAGTTTGGTGTACTGAAAAATGAAACACGTACCGACAAGTGGACAAAAACAGATACAAAATATTGGTCATGGCGCAATATTCTGACTTATGCCAACACATTTAATGAAAAACATACATTCAATATTATGCTAGGTCAGGAAATGAGCCATTCACATTGGGAAAATCAAGCAAGCACAGCTACAGGATTCTTATCTAATTCTGTGCATGATCCAAATGCTGGAGATGTTTCATCTTCTACTGGTACTGGTACACAGGTTGACAATTCTCTATTCTCTTATTTTGGACGTTTATTCTATTCATACAACGACCGTTATCTACTAACTACAACGCTCCGTCGTGATGGAAGTTCTAAATTTGCAGATGGACATCGTTGGGGGTTGTTCCCTTCAGCAGCACTTGCATGGAAAGTTAGCAACGAACCGTTTATGAAAGGTACAGCAAATGTAATTAATAACATGAAAATTCGTTTTGGTTGGGGTTCAACGGGTAATCAGAATGTCAGCGACTGGGCATACATGGCACTACTTACATCTAAATCTACACCATGGGGCACAGGAGTACTTACAGCTAACAATGCAAATCCTGACTTAAAATGGGAGACTACTAACTCTTATAACATAGGTTTAGACCTGAATTTATTCAATAACCGGATAGAATTTATTGCCGACTGGTATTACAAAAAGACTCGTGATTTATTACTACAGATGCCTCTGCCTGCTTATCTGGGTTCTTCTGGTAATGGTGCAGCAAGTAATCCATGGGCTAATGTTGGAAGTCTACGCAACACTGGTATTGAAATGACGTTGAATACCGTAAATATTGATAAATCTGGATTTCAATGGCGTAGTAATTTTGTGTTTTCACTCAATCGTAATAAGGTAATAAGCTTAGATACAGAAAGTTCTTCGATTGATAAAACATTTCAAGTTGGTTCAGATGTGTCTACAGTCACACGAACAAAAGTTGGACATCCTGTCGGTCAGTTCTGGGGATATAAAGTAATTGGTCGTTTTGACAAAGCCTCAGATTTTTACTATAAAGATGCTAATGGCAAAGTAAAGGCTGTAGCTCTACCGGAAGGCAGCAGTATAGCTAAGGATAAGACATGGATAGGGGATTATATCTTTGAAGATATCAATGGCGACGGCAAAATAAATAATGAGGATGAAACTTTTATTGGTAATCCATTGCCTGATTTCACTTATGGTATCGGAAATACGTTTTCATGGAAAGGCTTTGATTTAACTATATTCTTCAGCGGTAGTTATGGTAACGATGTTATTAACTATAACCGCAGATATATTGAAGATGTACGTTCTAATAGTAATCTTCTTGCCAGTGCCGCTAATTATGCCAAGCTTGGCGTTATAGATCCAAGTCTACCTGCAGGCGATTTCCGCAATCTATATGTCACAAATGCCGATATGACTCACCTGCCACGACTGAGCGCCTCTTCCACTAATGCCAATAATCGTATGAGCAACTTATATATTGAGGACGGCAGTTATCTACGTCTACAAAATATATCATTAAGTTATACGCTGCCAAAGAATCTTGTACGCAAGATTAAACTGGAGAATGTCAAGGTATATATGAATTTACAGAATGTTTACACGTGGACAAAATACGATGGATTTGACCCTGAAGTTGGTGCTATGTATGGTGATGCCCTTATGACTGGCCTTGACTATGGTCGTTATCCTTCACCTCGTATCTACACATTTGGATTAAATGTATCTTTCTAACAATAAAACAATATGAAAATAAATAATATAATATTCATAGCTGGTCTTGTTGGTATAGGAATGACAGCAATGTCGTGTGCTGATGATTTTCTAGATCAAAAGAATACCACAAGTCTGAACCAAAATACGTTCTTCGACAGTGATAATGCCGTTAAGGAAGCTACGTCTACACTGTATAACTATGTATGGAATAGTTTCAACGGAAAGCTGTATTACAGCATGGGGGATGGCCGTTCAAATAACATAACAGCCCAATGGTCTAACTATATTAAAGTATATACAAATTTTAACGAGACTTCACTATCAGAAGGACTACAAGAAGGTTGGGGTTCTCTTTATTCAGTAGTTGCACAGAGCAATAATGTAATTAATAATATTAAAATGAAGTCGTCATCTGCAGTAAGTGAGAATGCAAAAAATCAGGGTATTGCCGAGGCACGTTTCATGCGTGGCTTAGCATACTGGTATCTAGCATCACTGTGGGGGAATGTAATACTATACGAGAACACAAGTGATTTAGTGAACCATTATGTAGTACCTACTAATCCACGTGCTGACGTTATGGAATTTGCCATTCGTGACATGGAGTTTGCCGCAAAGTACCTACCTACTATAGCTTCTGAAACAGGGCGCATCAATAAGTATTCAGCATTTGGTATGCTGAGCCGTTTCTATCTTTCAATGGCAGGTCTTACAACAGAAGGACAGTATAATGGAACAAATGTGGCAACAAATTTCAATCGAGGTATTCGTAACCCCTATTATTTAAATCTTGCACGTATGGCTGCTGAAAAAGTAATCAAAGAGAGTGACTTCAAGTTAATGTCCAATTACGCATCCCTCTTTAAGATAGCTAACAACAACTGTTCTGAGGATATGTTCCAATTGCAGTGGCTAACAGGTAGCACGGATGCTATTGGTTGGGGATGTAACCAAGATATTACATCTTTCTTCGGATGGTCTACAATGGTTAGTGATGGAACAAACTGGGGTGGAGCAACTTGTTGCTCGTGGAATTTATTTAATGAATATGAAAGTAGTGACCTTCGCCGACATGAGAGTGTAGCTTCGTATGGTGATTATTATGCCGACATTAATATCAAAGGTGGAGGATACACTTACGGTGTAACAGAAAGTGCTAGTACAAATGGTGCCAACATCAAGAAATACGTCGTTGGCACACACGATGATAATGGTGTAAGCTATAAACAAAGTTCTGGTATTAACACCCACATGTTGCGTCTAGCTGAAGTATACCTAAATCTAGCTGAAGCTATTCTTGGTAACAATGCGTCTACAACAGATGCAGAGGCTTTACAATATTTTAACGCAGTACGTACAAGGGCGGGACTTGAACCAAAAAGTGTAATAGACAATGAGGCTTTGCGCCACGAACGTCGCATGGAATTTGCTTTTGAAGGACTTTATTGGTATGACCTTGTTAATCGGGCTTACTATAAACAACAGGAAGTTGTGAACTACCTCAACAATCAAGATCGCAACCGAACTTACAAATACGACTCTGGTTCAGCTTCATATAAACCAAGCGAGAAACCAGGGACAGGTGTTGCCACTGCTACCGCAGCAAGTATGCTGTTACCATACTCTGATGCCGACCAAAACAAGAACCATTATTTAAAGAGTAATGCCACACCTATGGCTTACAATTTTGGTTCTCGAGAGGTTGATGAAGCAACACTATTTGAATAATTATTATTTAATTCAAAAATCTAAAGAAATGAAGAATATCAGATATATGTGGATAATCTGCATCGCATTTGTCACAATGTGTTTTACATCATGCTCTGAAGATGATGGTGATGCATATCCAAGCGGTAACGGTCCGGTAACTGTAAGCAAGATATTTCTTGAGGATGCGGAATCAACCGTACCCGACCGTGAAGTTACCTTCGCCAGACTAGGACAAACCTTACGAATTGCTGGTAGTGGGTTTGGTGGAACAAGGAAAATATTCGTTAATGGCTATGAAACATATTTCAACACAGCCTTAACAACCAACAGCTCTATGATTATACAATTACAGAGTAAGACGCCTATAAGTAATGCTCCTGATTCTGTACGCAACAAAATACAGTTTATCAAGAATCGTGGAACTTATTCTTATGATTTCAATATACGTGCATCTTCACCTCAAATTTCCAGCATCAGCAATACTCTTCCCCAACCTGGTGAAACAGTTACTATCTATGGTGCCAACTTACAGGAAACCAATAAAGTTACGCTGCCTGATGGAACTTCTGTGACAGATATTACCAATGCTAAAGGCGATGACCAAGGAAAATGGTTCTCTTTTGTAATGCCTAGTGGCGTAAAAGCCGGTGGAAGCATTACCACAGAAGGGGCTAACGGCACTGCTATATCAGCGGAATATTTCAACAACAAAAACTGCATGATTCTTGATTTTGACGGAACAGGCACTCAAGGATATTGGAGTTGGAGCCATGCAGGAAGCATGATTAATAAAGATAGTGATATTGTTGCCGACCCACTAGCATCTGGTCGTGGTAATGTATGTCCTATGATTCCATCACGCCTTATCACAGATGGGATTGCAGCAGGAAAGAATCGTGGATCAGAAGTATGGACAGCCGGTAATGGTAATGAAATGGATGATTGGACACGTATGTATACTTTTATTCCAAAAAACACACCACTCACAGATGTAGCTTTCCAATTTGACATCTATATACCCGACGAATGGACAAACACAGGATATTTGCAGGTAAACCTTGCAAACAATTCCAGCTTTACGGGATATGGCAGTAATGAGTCTACAAGTATTGGAGTAGCATATTATATTCCATGGATAAAAAGTGATATTATCACACCATTTAAAACAACAGGGTGGCAAACTGTTACCATACCGCTAAGTGACTTTGGCCGTTTTGCCGCAGAAATCAAAGACGGCAAGAATCCTACATTCCAAGAATTAGTAGAATATCGCAACAATGCAGACTATCGCAACTTCGGTATGTCCTTTGTTAATGGCGATTTCACTTTAAACAAAGTGAAATATGTATCCACAGTAAGTAAACAAGAAGTTTATGTAGACAACTTCCGGATAGTACCCTGCAAAAGCAGTGTAGTAAAGGATTATTAAATGAGTAAAACATATGAAACTGAATAATATTATTTTCCCATTGATAGCAGCTTCATTTCTAATGACAAGCTGTTACGACGAAAAAATGGATTGGCATACTCCTGATGGACATGGTGCTGCTGTTTCTTCAGAAATTCCCCTTTCGTTAGCAGAAGAAATAGCTAATTATGATTATATTAAAAAGTATATGACGCAATATATGCCTAATGTCCCTATAGGTATAGGTGTAGATGCTGATAAATATCTATCCGACTCTGCTTATGCTGCTGTGGCAAATGCTAATTTCCAAATATTCACTCCAGGTAATGCTATGAAGCATGCCTCTGTGGTAAAAAATGATGGTTCACTTAACCTATCAACAGTTGGTCAATTTCTTACCAAAGCTGCCGAGAATAAGATAAATGTATACGGTCATAATTTCATCTGGCATACACAGCAAAATTCAACTTATCTTAAATCTCTTATAGCACCAACAATGACAATTACTAGTGATGGAGACATTGCTAATGTGCTTAAGAATGGTGACTTTGAAACAGGTGACCTATCCAGTTGGAGCGGTTGGGGGAATGGTTCGACAAAGTCATGCGAAGCTGGAGCTGGAGTAAATGGTAGTCACGCTCCAGCTTCGC
>NZ_CALMHT010000076.1 GCF_937863835.1 uncultured Prevotella sp. | reverse complement strand
ATGGGGGTTATCAATTGGATGAAAGACCTGCCTTCGAGATTTATCTCAATGACCCCGAATGCACGAAACCGGAAGAACTGCAAACAGAGATTTATGTACCAATAGTATAATTAAGTGTAGGTTGCAGACATCGTTCTGCAACCTATGTTCATAACATATATTATATTACAATTTATAACGAAATGGATAAAGAGGTAAAAATAGACAATGAGCTGATTGCATATTGCGGTTTATATTGTGGCTCTTGTAGTAAGTTTATGAATGACAAATGTCCTGGATGTCGCAAGAACAAGAAAGCGGCATGGTGTAAAATCCGCACATGCTGCAGTGACAATAATGATCACACATGTCAAAGAAAGGTGTTATGACAATCAAGAAAGGATGCTCTAAATGCTAGATAATAAATATATGAAGACAAACATAAAAACACTTATCTTTTCCTTTTTGTCAGCAATAATATCTTTTAATTGTAATGCTGAGAATATACTACCGTTGACATGGAATATTTCTTTTAGAAACAACTCATGTTTTACCACACGCATGGCAAAACAACATTCATCTATAAACACATTGCTTTCTTGGGAAAGACAAAGATACTTTGCTGGTGATGGAGACTGCGAACTATCCAACATTTTTAATGTATCAAATCTGAAATCACAATATGTATTACATGTAAGAATGGCATGTGATGTCAACAGTATCGTAATAAATGGAGATACCATCGCAAAAAATATTAGGAATCGGTTTGGAGAGAGTAAAGATACTATTGAATCATTTGTAATTGCGAGGAATGTCTTGCACAAAGGCAATAACAAAATTTCTATAAATTGTTCATCGCTAGGATATACAGGTGGAGTAAGCAACACCCTTATTGCTCTACGTCCTGTTAGTGGTAATAATATCGAAAGCATCAAAATTTCAATGCCGATAAAGAACCATGTATTTATTAATGAGAACAAGAAAATAGCTATTCATTACCATACAAATCAGAAAGCCTTTGTAAGACTTAATATTGAGAACGATTTTCATAAGTCCATTATAGATAGCTTGATAACCTTAAACCGTAAGGATTCTGTAAAAATCATCAATCTTAGTCGACTATGTGCATCACCTGGCTTCTATCAGATAACAGCATTATTGCATGGAAAAGGTTATTGCGGAGATGCTCAATGGATGGCTGTAAACCCAGAACAGATAAATTGCAGAAATACAGTTAAAGACGATTTCGACGATTATTGGACTATGGCCAAGTCGGAACTAGCATCAATATCACCACAATATAGAATCCATAAGGTTGATTCTCTTTGCAGCAAAAGCAAGAGAGATGTATACATCGTTGAGATGCAATCTTTAGGAAACATAACTATTCGTGGATATTATTTCGTACCACGTACATCAGGAAAGCACCCTGCCGTGTTGCAAGTGCCTGGTTATGGATGGGGATATGAGAATATTGACGGTATGCTTAGTGACAATACCGACAGAATAGAATTGGCTCTTTGCGTCAGAGGGCATGGTATCAGTGCAGATGTTTTTAATCCTGGTTTTGAATTGCCTGGGATATGGGGATACAAACTGTATGACAAGGACAGCGTGTCTTATCGTGGTATATATATGGACTGCGTACGCGCAGTAGATTTTCTTTGCAGCAGAGAAGAAGTGGATCATGATAAAATTGCCGTAAAAGGTGGAAGTCAAGGTGGCGGACTTACTTTAGCAACGGCCGCTTTGTGTTCTGACCGTATTGCGGCATGTGCCTATTTCGACCCATTCCCATGCGACATGCGCCATCAGATAAAAATCCGCACTATATGTGAGACGGAACTGAAAAACGATCTGGCATACTACGGTAATGCATGTACATTCGACGAGGTAATGAAAATCCAGGATTATATAGACACCCGTTCATTTGCCTCAAAGATTAAATGTCCGGTACTATTTACTGCCGCTTTATTTGACGACGACTGTCCTGTACATGTAGGTTTTGCTGCATATAATCAGATTCAGTCAAAGAAAAAATACAAGATATACCCCAGCGATGGGCACATTCAAGGATTTACACACGATAATTATATTATGAACTGGTTGGATGAAACATTAATAAATCAATAAATCATTTTTTGTATTCTTTTTCCCCTAAAATGAGACGTTTCCCTATATTAATGCTCGTCTTCAAATATTCTACGTATAATTGTTCATGATTATCTAAGTTATTTAAAAATGTGTTGGGAGAAAATGATGTCATCTTCATAAATTCATGATTCATATGTGCTTGATCGTAATATCCGGCTTGTATTGCCATTCTCACTAACGACTGTTCGCGGTTGTTAGTAAGGATATAAAACATCCTTTTCAGTTTTGCTATTCTCTCAAACTGCTTTGGCGAAAGACCAATGGTACTATCAAATATACGCAGCAACTGACGTTCACTAAGACAGGCTATATCACTTACATCACGCATTCTGATCGATGGATTCATATAGATACTCCTTATGGCAGATGCCAAATGAGGTATATGATAAAAGTCAGCGACAGCCAATCTTCTTTCTACAAAATTTTCGAAAGCGAAAATACTTGCTTTTATATCTGGTGCATAACATACACGTTGTGCCATTTCTTTCATTTCCATATCATCAATATCATTAATGCCTACAGTTCTGTTGAATAATTCTATTATTGGAATTTTAAACAACAATCCTGCTGCAAAAGTTTGCAACACAACACACATCACATCTATTTCATCAAATATGCGGTAGGCTGTCGGAAAGGTTTTCTGACCAAAGACAAAAGCTCTTGGGAAATAATTGTCATCGTCTTGACTGTATATCGTATGGTGTTGACGATTAAAAATTATATAGACGCATCCCGACGGCAAAAAAAAATCAGTCGGCATCACTTCTTGCACATTATGATGGCAAGTATGAGTGGAGAAATGCCAATAATGGCTTACATATTCTGCTATTTGGGGAGATGGAGCAATAATATCAAAATCCATTAGTTTTTGTTTTTGTCGCAAAGTTATTAATTTTTTGTAGAATAACAAAATTACGAACAATTATATTTTGACTATTACAATGTCTGATTTTTACAATCGTATTATATTGTAAAACAGTAACTTTGCAACATTAATTATATTCTAATGTAAAATTTACTTATATGAAACGAATAATACTTAGTGCTGTCTTACTACTTGTGTTCACTTTAGGGACAGATGCACAAACATTAGTTTCTCCTAATAAACTATTGTCGGTCAACTTTTACGTGGATGCGAACGGTGTACCTACGTACACGATGAACTATAAAAGCAATAGCGTCATCAAACCGAGTACATTGGGTCTGGAGTTGACAGAAAACAGGAAAGAAGGCTTTTGGAAACATGATAATGCGGAGGAAATCGCTAATGATAAGATAAAGGCTAATTTCTATAACGGTTTCAAAATCATCAGTTCGAACCAAACCAATTTCGATGAAACATGGACTCCCGTTTGGGGGGAATCAACAACCATCAGAAACAATTACAACGAGATGGCAGTGACATTGGTTCAATCTGAAACTGAAAGGCAGATGGTTGTACGGTTCCGTCTGTATAACGACGGTCTTGGATTCCGTTATGAGTTTCCACAACAGAAAAATCTGAATTATTTCATCATCAAAGAAGAACATACACAGTTCGCCATGACTGGTGACCATACAGCATGGTGGATACCAGGCGACTATGATACGCAGGAATACGATTATACGACTTCAAAACTTTCGGAGATAAGAGGACTGATGAAAACAACTATCACTGATAATCTCTCACAAACACCTTTTTCTGAAACGGGTGTGCAAACTTCGTTGATGATGAAAAGCGACGATGGTCTGTATATCAATCTGCACGAAGCGGCTTTGGTGGATTACTCATGTATGCACCTGAACCTTGATGACAAAAACATGATTTTCGAATCATGGCTAACTCCTGATGCACAGGGCAACAAAGGATATATGCAGACACCATGCCAATCTCCATGGCGTACAGTGATGGTGAGCGACAATGCTTGCGACATTCTTTCGTCGAATCTGATTCTGAATCTGAACGAACCTTGTAAGATAAAGGATGTTTCGTGGATTAAACCTATCAAATATGTAGGTGTTTGGTGGGAGATGATTACAGGTAAGAGTACTTGGGCATATACCGATGACCTGCAAAGTGTACAGTTGGGAAAGACTGATTACAGCAAGGTTAAACCTAATGGCAGACATGGAGCCAACACAACTCATGTCAAGGAATATATCGATTTTGCATCGCAGAACGGTTTCGACGCCGTACTTGTGGAAGGATGGAACGAAGGTTGGGAAGACTGGTTCGGAAAGTCTAAAGATGATGTGTTCGATTTCACTACCCCATATCCAGATTTCGATATAATCGAAGTGAACGGTTATGCACACGCCAAAGGAGTGAAACTAATCATGTACAACGAAACATCTTCGTCATCACGCAACTATGAGCGTCATCTTGACGATGCGTTCCGATTGATGAAGAAATATGATTATCCATCTGTCAAGGTTGGATATGTAGGTGATATTATCCCAAGAGGTGAACATCACTATGGTCAATGGATGAACAATCATTATCTATACACAGTGAAAAAAGCGGCTGACTATCAGATTACTCTGAATGCACACGAAGCCGTAAGACCTACTGGACTTTGCCGCACTTACCCGAATCTCATCGGCAACGAGGCTGCGCGCGGTACAGAATACCAAGCTTTCGGTGGCAGTAAACCAAACCATGTCACAATATTGCCGTTCACCAGATTACAGGGCGGACCGATGGACTATACACCGGGTATCTTCGAGATGGACCTGAAGAAAGTGAACAAATGGAACAACTCACATGTCAACGCCACAATCTGCAATCAGTTGGCACTGTATGTCACGATGTACAGTCCACTGCAAATGGCTGCAGACCTAATAGAAAATTACAAACGTTTCCCCGATGCATTCCAGTTTATCAAAGATGTATCAGTAGATTGGGATAAGAGCATCTATCTTGAAGCGGAACCAGGGGCATATATTACAGTCGCCCGTAAAGCCAAGGGGACGGACAATTGGTTTATAGGTAATGTATGCGGCAAAAACGGTTTCACATCACATATATCTTTCGATTTTCTTGATAACGGTAAAAAATATATCGCCACAATCTATGCCGACGCAAAAAATGCGGACTATAAGACGAACCCGCAGGCATATACGATTAAGAGATATATAGTGGACAGCAAATCGCATTTGAAGCAGTCTTCCGTTCTTGGAGGTGGATATGCAATAAGCATATTCCCTGTAAAGGACAAACAGGATATCGCATATTTGAAAAAATTATATAATATGTAGCAAGACCTTTCATGGCCTGATATTTAAAAGGACTATTATTATAAAATAGAAATGATTAAAAGAAATACTTTTTTCGCATTATTTATATGTTTAACAACTATTATTAATGCTCAAACTTTTTCAATTAAAGGGAAACTCGTATCTGGAAACGATATCGTAGATTATGCAACGGTAGTACTCCAAAAAGCCGATTCTTCGTTCGTTTCCGGTATTATATCTGACAAAAGCGGACGTTTCCGATTCGACGAGATGAAAGACGGTGATTACAGAGTGGTCATTTCATGTATTGGATTCAACGACAAGAAAATCAATTTTAAATTACAGAACCACAATGCTGACTTAGGTGATATTGTATTAGACTCTATGACACATCAACTGAAAGAGGTTGTTGTTCAGGGCACTAAGGTGATACGTGCCCAAGACAAACAGGTGGCACTGCCTACCAAGTTTCAGTTGAAAGCCTCGACCAACGGTGTAGATCTTCTCAAGTCGATGCAGTTGAGTCGTCTGCATGTGGATGTCATCAATAACAAAATCACATCTTCCGCTCAAGGTGAAGTGCAGACCCAAATCAACGGTGCAAAAGTTAATATTCAACAGGTACAGGCACTGAGACCGGAAGATATCCAACGTGTGGAATACCATGACAATCCAGGCATGCAGTATGGTCAAGGGGTGGCTTGTGTTATCAACTATATTACGAAACGTCCCATTTCGGGAGGCGATCTGTCGTTAGATCTCAAACACTCTCCTTTCGACGGTTGGTTTCAGGACCAGCTGTCAGGTTCTTATAACAAAGGGAAGTCACAGTTTGGCGTTTACGCTTGGGAGATGTACCGTAATCTGCATCAGTGGCGGGATAACCGTGAAACATTCAATCAAGACGACGGAACCTCATTTACACGTATGGAGGATGGACACCCTGATAAGATTAAGATAAACAATTTTTATGGGAACATATATTATAATTACAAAGAAGGTGACAAATGGTACCTGAATACGACACTTCATCTGTCATCTTATTCATCAACGACAAACAATAACAGTACGCTTTTCCCGATCAACGACAAAAGCAATTATGTGAACATGTTCGACCACAACAAGAACACGACTACCCGCCCATGGCTTGATGTGTATTTCCAACGTAATTTTGACAAACGACGTACGCTGATTTTCAATGCTGTAGGCACATATATTCATAATAATGTAGAGAGAAAATATACCGAAGATAAAGGTGCCGACATTCTCACTGACATCAACTCATTGACAAAAGGAGATAAATATTCAGTCATCGCAGAGGCAATTTATTCTGTAGGATTAACCAAAAACAGTAATCTGAGTTTTGGACTCAGCGGCAGTCAGGCTTACACCAGTAATGACTATACCGGAACAGTAACGACCACTACCAACATGCACGACGGTTACGCTAGGGGCTTTGCGGAATGGAAACAGACATTGGGCAAATTCAACTATTCATTCGGTTCTTTTCTCTCTTATGTATGGATGCTGCAAGGTTCTAATGAACTGACGAAAATGGAATGGTATCCGAAAATGAGTTTAGGATACACCTTCAACAACAATTCTTATCTCCGTCTTACCGGTGAACGTTCATATACGACACCTAGCCTCGGTGATATTAGCAATGTCGAACAGATTATAGACTCGTTGCAGATTCGCCGTGGCAATCCGAATCTGAAGGTGAGTCACACATGGATGACAAATCTGTATTACGAATATCGCAGAGATAAGTTTATGTTGGGACTCAACGTGTATTATCAATTTCAGCAAAATCCCGTGATGGAAGAAACATTACTTGAAAACAGCAAGTATATCCGTACGATAGACAATCAGAAGAGTTGGCAGCAGTTCACCCCTGAACTACAATTGCAGGTGGGTCCACTGTTCAATCTATTCACCTTCAATGTTACTGGTGGTCTGAATTATTTCGACAGTCACGGTCTCGACTATCATCATTACTATACCAACTGGTACTATACTGCGGAAGCCATCTTGCAGTATAAAAATTTGACATTAATGCTCGAAGGTCAGAATCACCGCAATTTCTTTTACGGCGAGACAAGTCAGTCGGGCGAGAGTCTGATGATGGTTATGGCACGATACAGGATTAAGCGTGTCTCTCTAGGGTTGATGATTGTCAATCCGTTCTCAAGTAGGGAAGACTACAACCTCCCTACTGTAAACTATAGTAAATATGCGCCAAGCTATCAGGCCATGCATATACGTGAGAGTGCCCGCCTTATAGCAGTGACATTTAATTGGAATTTCAGTTTCGGCCGACAATATGAAGGCAGACAGAAGCAATTGAACAACGAGGACAAGGACAGCGGAGCAATGAAAAACGGAAAATAAAAATAAGGATGAATATAGCAACAAAAGAAAAAATCAGAAATATGGTCCTATCTTTCGGGGCTGACGTGTGTGGTTTTACAAGTATCGACCATCTTACAAATATACCAAAGGGATTCAGGCCTACTGACATCTATCATGATTGCCAATCTATACTTGTATTAGGATTAGCTCTGCCCAAAGGGCTGTCAAAAGTTCCTCCACAACTTATCTACAACTATTTCAATGGTTACATTGTCACAATGGTTGATGACCTTCTATTACGTGTAGCAAAAGAAATTGAACATGAGTTTGGCGGGTTTACTGTTCCCATACCGTGCGACATGTCTGGTTCTTGGGATGAAAATACACTGACCGCCCATGGCATCTTGTCGATGAAGCATCTGGCTGTGGCTGCCGGCATCGGTTTCATGGGTAAGAATACATTGTTATGCAATGAACGTTTCGGGAATATGATGACTGTCGGAGCAATCCTGCTCAGCCATAACCTTCCTTCGGATGAACCATGTGTCAACCATTGTCCGCCGAAATGCCATATCTGCATAGACAATTGTCCAACTCATGCCATACGTGAAGATGGAACTGTGAATCAGACACTATGCCGTCCTGCCGCTTACGGTACGACCTTCCGTGGGTATGGAACAGTGGAATGTAACCGCTGCCGCATGTTATGCCCATTGCGTTTTGGAGTCAATAAATCCGAAATATCAAAAAAACAATGATATTGTTGAGGTATGTATGAGAAATAATACAATAAAATGGATATAGAAAAAGTAAAGAATCAGTTTGATGTCATAGCCAAGCAGTATGATTCGCACAGAAGATGTTTCATCCCTTGCTACGATGATTATTATGTTCGTTCGATAAGTCTGCTTAAAGAGTATAAGGATAAGGCAAAAAACATTGCGGATTTGGGTGCCGGTACAGGGTTACTTACAAAAGAGATGTTTCTTCTTTACCCGGAAGCAAGATTTACCCTTATTGATTTGTCAGCGGATATGCTGGAAATAGCAAAGACAAGATTTGCGGGACTTGACAACTTTGAATATCTCGAAGACGATTACATCAGTCATTTGCCCAACGATTATGATATCATCTGTTCGGCACTGTCCATCCATCATCTAGAGAATGATGATAAGCCCAATGTCTATGCTAACATCTGTAAAAGCCTGTCTGACGGCGGAATTTTTGTTACTCTCGATCAGTTTTGTGCTTCATCGCCGATAATCAATGATATGTATAACACTTGGTGGATGAACTATATCGATAAGAGCGGCATCACGTCTGAACAGAAGGCAGCATGGTTGGAGCGAAAGAAAATAGATAAGGAAGTATCTATCGAAGCGACTGTCTGTATGTTGCGTGAGGCTGGTTTCAGATCTGTGGAATGTGTGTATCAATTTATGAAGTTTGCCACGATTATTGCAATCAAATAATATATTTAATGGATACGATGGAGACAAACACTCTTTTAGTTGCATCGCTGCCTATAGTATATATGTTGCACGTTTTTGAAGAAATAATAATGATGAAGTCGTGGGCTAAATCTAATGAAAAAAGAAATAAATCCTGAGGATACTTCGAGGGCATCTGCTTTTAAAATGTGGATGTCTTCACCCATGCCAATGGTGACAATCTTTAAGACTATAGACATCACAAGGGTTGTTAAGGTAAGTATGAAGAGGCATTTATCGCTTAATATGCTTCTTTGTCATTGCATTGGTAAAGCAGCAACAAGAGTATCGGAGTTCATAATCCTACCTGTAAACGGAAAGATGATGCAGTTCGACAGTCTTGGCATTAATGTGATAGTAAAGAACCAGAATGGCGGAATCAATTCATGCGATATTCCGTTTGATGAAGATCTTGATAGATTTAATCATTGCTACCAAAAACTTACTAAGCAAGCGGCAAGTACTTGTGAAAGCATATTTGATGAGAATCTGATGATTATTGGCACGTCAGCACTCCCTGCGTTTGATTTTGATGGTGTTGTGAATCAATATTGTGCTAGTTTCAACAATCCGATGCTCTTCTGGGGAAAGTACTACACTCATTGGTTTAAGAAATATCTGAAGTTTTCTTTCCAGTTCCACCATGTACAGATGGACGGCGAACAAGCATGCATGTTTCTTGACAAGTTACAGCAGACAATTAATAATTGTAACGACAGTTTAAGGGACAAGGTAACTCTAGTATGCTACTTGAAGAGTGCATACGTGACTGCAAAGAAAAGGGTATGAAAGGATTAGTTGTTTTATCATCAAAGAAGAAGATGCCATTTATTGCAGATCCAAAATACTTCCGCCACAAAGGATTTAAACTCGCAGATACAACCGAGCCATATTTTGAACTGTTATATCTTCCATTCGATAATACTTCAGAGATGCCAAAATTCAAACAATCGGTCAAGAATACTACGATTCAAGAAAAAGAAATGGTATTGTACTATACAGCTCAATGCCCATTCACTGCGAAATATGCCCCATTGATAGAAGTTGTAGCGAATGAAAATGACATTCCGTTCAAGTCTGTCAAAATTGAGACAACAGCAGAAGCACAGAATGCACCGTCCCCATTTACAACTTATAGTCTATTCTATAAAGGCAAATTTGTCACTCATGAAATATTGTCGGAAAACAAATTTCTAAAGACTGCAAAGGCTTTGACTAGTGTATAATATCACTAATTTTGTCTGAGATTCACCGATTTTAATATTAAATTCACCGATTGTAATATATCAGTTCACCGATAAGGTATTGCAAAACGATTAATTAGTTTATATCTTTGCATCATCAAAATATTAAGAATAAAGAATGCTATTGAATATTTTTAGATCGAAGTATAAACATATAAATATAAAATTATGGAAAGAAAACATTTAGGGAATAGTCTTTTGGGTATTATTTTTATCGCAGT